>CALPLN020000001.1 GCA_943324415.2 Sediminibacterium ginsengisoli
GGACTTGAAATAATCATCAAATCCTTATCTGAGAGCCGATTACTCGATTTCATAGTACCGGTTATTTTTGCGAATAATAAAGCGATTAATTTTTACAAAAAGGGTTTACCCGATTTTCAATTGAGTTTTTCGACAGCACCAGATCTTGACAAGCTAAATCCCAAACAAGTGAACCTGATTCAATGTTGGGAGGAGGAAGCAGCAATTCAACCAGGGGAACAAACAGAAATAGGTGGCAAATACGCACTGATCTCACTAGAACAGGCAGTTGCTGCTTTGAAAAACAATAAGATTGATGGCTTGGTCACTGCGCCAATCCATAAAAAGAATATCCAGTCTCCTGATTTTAATTTTAGTGGCCATACCCCTTATTTGCAACATGCATTTGGGAATGTAGAAAACTTAATGTTATTGGTAGCTGAGAATTTAAGAATGGCTTTGGTCACAGAGCATCTGACTATACAAGATATTGCACAACATATTACTAAGGATAAGATCAAACAAAAATTACAAATCCTTCACAGAAGCTTGCAAAAAGATTTTGGTGTAGACAAACCACGTATCGCGGTGTTGGCCTTGAATCCACACGCAGGTGATGATGGATTGATTGGTAAAGAGGAAATTGAAATTATCAGACCAGCAATTAAAGAAGCTAAACAACAGATGTTGGTGTACGGACCCTATTCTGCTGATGCGTTTTTCGCAAGAGGACAACATGAAAAGTTTGATGCAGTTTTAGCAATGTACCATGACCAAGGATTGATTCCATTCAAATCTTTAGCGTTTGGAGAAGGCGTTAATTTTACTGCTGGCCTACCTATTGTTAGAACAAGCCCTGACCATGGCACTGCTTTTGATATTGCAGGCAAAGACAAAGCAGATGCAAGTTCATTTACGGCAAGTATTTTTGAGTGTGTTCGCATCATTCATGCAAGACAAGGATATCGCGACATGCGTCTGAATCCTTTGAAAAAAGTAAGCCATAAAATGTTTGCGAATGCGGTTGATGAGCGTTTAGACGAAAACTAAAATGGACATGCTTTTTTAAGGTCTACCAACGACTGCAATCCCCAAGATGGAGACACTGGCGTAGCAATGGATTGTTGACTCAAACAGCGTTCTGCTTTTTGAATTAAAGACTTACTTGCCTTGCAGCCACCACCAAATAAAGTTGGTAATTTGTATTGGATATTCGCCTCCAAAAGATAGACTCTAGGATTGTTGGGATTGATTTTTTTTGCCAACTCTAAAGGTGTTTTTATTTTATCTTCATAGGACAGCCACCTCAATGCTGGATTCACTGACATCTTAGCAGTATTGGCCATACTTTCTGCACAATATATTTCATCATTTATTTGAACTGATTTTGCTCTAGCAATCCACAATAAAGCTGCATTGGCTTGTTGATCCCTATCTCCCATTTTCAAAAGACACATTCTTGCCTTGACCAAAGAAGCATAATACGGGATCAGCCAATTGGTTTTATCAGCCATATAAAGCTGTTCGAATTGTGCATATACCTGTTGATAGGAAGCCGTTTTACTTAATTGATTAAACTGACTCACTGCAGACTCTAAAGTCTTTGCTGGAGGGGTTACCTGACCTTGAACAGGCAATTGCATTAGTAATATAAAAAGAACCACTACATTTTGCATAGGATGTAATTTAAAACATCGAATTTGAAACCCCTTTATTGATTACATAATTGGCATAGGTAATTTCAATTGTACCTTTCTTTTGCTTCAATGCCTTTTGCTTAGCCGCAGGATCATCATCGCCAAATTCTAGCGTAATGCCATTCGGTAATTTATAGTCCTTGGTATTGAAACCAAAAATTATTTTACTAGGAAGACCATAGCTTGCATATTGGCCATATTCCATCGTGATCTCATAAGTGCCATTTTCTTTTGTTGTCGTAAACGTCTTGTATACAAGCGCATCCACTGGATCGATCCATAATGTAGAAATAACCCAATCCAATTTTTCATCCGTTGGGATCAACTTAATGGCTTGCAATTGCTTGCCTTTAAATACTTGAACCCCAGATTCAATCGCGATGTATTGTTTGTTATTTAATAATGAATTGAGGGTCACCGACACGCCCCCTTTAGGTAATAAAGAAATTCCACCCTCTTTTTTTACTTTCAGCAAATTGGGTTTCTTGTAATATACTTTTACTTTCCCCAACGAAGCTTTGATAAAAGCCACATCTGTTTTCATGATTCCCATGGCCACATAGTCATTGACAATATTCAATTTTGCACTTACTTTTTCAATCAATGCATTTGATTGCGCCATAGTTGAATACTGGAGAATAAAAACGCCAACAATACATAAAATAGTTTTTTTCATACCGAATAAATTATATCTTTTTAATTCAAGCTAATATTAGCTTAAAATATCTTTCTTTTTCATGATCCAAATAGATGCCCCCACAAACAATCCAATATGGACCGTCAATACCAAGATTGAATTTTTTATTTTAGCTACATTTAAGATGCTTCCTGTGATCGCATCATTGCTTTCATTCACTTGGATGTCAAAAAATTCTTTCCAATTGTTCATATGCGTTGTAAACAAATAAGGCTTGACTACATTGAACAATGGGATATTCAAGGTGCTTAAGATAGTAAAGAACACAATTGCACTAATCGTTGCTACGATTGGTCCTATTGAATTATTCGCTAAACTAGACATCAAGAAGCCTAATGCTGCTACGGTCAATAAAGAGAAGCTAGCAAAAACAAAGGCGCCTAGATATCTCCAAAAAACATCTTGTTCCTGAATCAATACTACATAATTGGACTTCATCAGAAATAAATCATCTGTTCCAAAAATCCACATACTTAAGAATAGTGCTAGAAATGCTAACCAAATCAATAACAAAATAGTGTATAAACTAGCTGCAACAAATTTGGCTAATACCCATTGTGTTCTACTGTAAGGTGTAGTGAACAACAATCTTAAAGTACCTAGATTGGCTTCTCCAGAAAGCATATCAGCAGCAATTAAGGCAACTAATAAAGGAACATGGACCAATAATAATTGCAATAAGATATAACATATCAAATAACCATTCAAGACTTTGCCATCCACCGTTAAAGTATCATTGATATCCTTCATTAAAAAGGCTGCGTAGGCTTCTCCGTCAATTTTCAATCCCATCTGTATGACTAATATCAACGCGGCAATGGCACCAAATGCAATATAAGTTCTAGGCCTTTTGTAGATTTTGAAAAGTTCTATTTGAATAATGGGCCACATATTAATAAGTTGAAGTGAGTTGTAAAAAATAATCTTCTAAAGAATTTTTAGATTCTAGAGAAAGTAAGGCAATGTTGGACGCGACTAAAAAAGTATTCAATCCAGGAATGTCCAATTTAGGAATGCTTAAATAAAGTCCTTCGCTGCGTTCCAATATATTCGCACGGTAGGCAGAATCCATTAATTTTTGTTTTGCATCTTGATCATCCAATGTTTTGATCTGAACAATTGTTTTATTTGGATCCAATAAACTTGATGTAGGACCTTCGGCCATTTTTTTACCTTGATGGATGATTAAGATATGCGTTGCGATTTGTTCAATCTCCGAAAGCAAATGTGACGAAACCAACACTGTTTTACCTTGATCTTTAGAGAGCGATTTAATCAACTGACGAATGTCTGCAATCCCTTGAGGATCCAGTCCGTTGGTTGGTTCATCTAGAATAATCAATGCAGGATCATGCAATAGTGCAATTCCAATACCTAATCTTTGTTTCATCCCTAATGAATAGGTCTGTACTTTATCATGAGCTCTTGCAAGCAAACCTACCTGCGATAAGGTCGCCTCAATTTTAGCCGCACTAATCTTTTGCTTACGTAATTTGGCAAACAAAGTTAGATGCTCTTGTGCTGTTAAATAAGGATATAAATCGGGACGCTCAATGACTGCGCCAATCTGCTCTAATATAGCAGATCGATGGTCTGTCAATGATTTGCCAAAAATTTCTATCTTTCCTTCGGAAGGATGTATTAACGAAAGTAGCATCCGAATGGTGGTGCTCTTTCCAGATCCATTTTGGCCTAAAAAACCATAGACCTGACCTGCTTCTACTTCAAATGATAGCTGGTCTACTGCCTTTAAGGCGCCGAAAGTTTTACTTAATGCTTGTACTTTAATAACTGACATACTCATATAACAATCAATTGAATTTTTTGTTGCGAAAGCGACACCCTATTCACAAAAAAACCCCGAAAATTCGGGGTTTTTTATATTCAAGTATTTACTTATTTGTATTGAGGAATCAAGCTATTCGCTAATTCAACCATTTGCTTCAATCCATCTTCAGGTAAATTACCTTTTTTGAATTCAGCCAATACATTTGGTAATTTATTGGTCATCTCTAACATGAAATGTGCTTCAAAATCTTTCACGTTCTTCACCGCAACTTCTTTCAACAAACCTTGTGTACCCAAGTAGATAATTGCTACTTGTTTTTCTACCGAGAACGGTGTGTACTGCGCTTGTTTCAAGATCTCTACGTTTCTTGCACCTTTGTCAATTACGTTTTTAGTTGCTGGATCTAAGTCACCACCAAATTTAGAGAAGGCTTCTAACTCTCTGTATAATGCTTGGTCTAATTTTAAAGTACCAGATACTTTTTTCATTGATTTGATCTGCGCATTACCACCCACACGGCTCACTGAAATACCTACGTTGATCGCTGGACGAATACCTGCGTTAAACAAGTTACCTTCCAAGAAGATCTGACCGTCAGTAATAGAGATTACGTTGGTAGGAATATAGGCAGATACGTCACCTGCTTGTGTTTCAATAATTGGCAATGCAGTCAATGAACCACCCCCTTTAACCAAATGCTTGATAGAAGCTGGTAAGTCGTTCATGTTTTTCGCGATATCGTCATTTGCAATCACTTTCGCAGCACGCTCTAACAAACGGCTATGCAAGTAGAATACGTCACCTGGATAAGCCTCACGACCTGGCGGACGACGTAATAACAAAGATACTTCACGGTAAGCCACCGCTTGCTTAGATAAGTCATCAAATACAATCAAAGCTGGTTTACCACAATCACGGAAGAACTCACCAACTGCTGCACCCGCAAATGGAGCGTAGAATTGTTGAGGCGCTGGATCTGCAGCAGAAGCAGCAACGATAATGGTATAAGCCATTGCACCATGTTCTTCTAGAGTCTTCATTACACCTGCAATTGTAGATGCTTTTTGACCGATCGCGACATAGATACAATATACTGGTTGACCAGCATCATAGAATTCTTTTTGGTTGATAATGGTGTCCACACAAATTGCAGTCTTACCTGTTTGACGATCACCAATTACCAATTCACGTTGTCCACGACCAATTGGAATCATTGCGTCAATCGCTTTGATACCCGTTTGTAATGGCTCTTTTACAGGCTCACGGAAAATTACACCTGGTGCTTTACGCTCCAATGGCATTTCATACAATTCACCTTTAATTGGACCCTTGCCATCGATTGGCTCACCCAACATATTGATTACACGACCTACTAAACCATCTCCTACTTTAATAGAAGCGATTTTACCAGTACGCTTAACTTTGTCACCTTCCTTAATTTGTTTGCTATCACCCATCATTACCACACCCACATTGTCTTCCTCTAGGTTCAATGCAATTGCTTTGGTTCCATTCTCGAATTCAACCAACTCACCACTGCTTACACCGTTCAAACCATAAATACGAGCGATACCATCACCAACTTGCAATACAGTTCCAACTTCTTCTAAATCAGCAGAAGCATTAAAATTGCTTAATTGCTGTCTAAGAATTGCGGATATTTCATCAGGTTTAATGTCCACCATAAATACTTATTTAATGTATGATTGTTATGTTAATTATAATTTTGCTACGAATTCGTTAGATAAAAATTGTTTTTTAATATCTAATAAATCTCTTTTAATACTTGCGTCAATTAAATTGTTGTCGAACGACAATACAAAACCACCAATTAAATCTTCATTGGTATTTGTCGTTAATTCAACAGTTTTAAATTGGGTTTCTTCTTTAATTTTTTGCTCGAAAGTTTTCTTTAACTCATCGCTGATAGCCACCGCAGTCGTCAAGCTAACTTGATGAATTCCCTTCAAAGCATTGTATTGTTCAATGAATGCAGTAGTAATTTCTGGCAATGCACTTTCTCTACTTTTCTTCACCAATAAAACAATAAAAGACAAAGACAACGTGCTCACTGCATCTTTAATCACAGCAAGTATAATTGCATTCTTTTGATCCGCTTTAATGATTGGACTTCTCAACACATTTACAAAGTCATGGCTTTGAGTACAAACTGCTTGAAAATATTTCATATCAGCATGCACTGCGTCCAATTGATTTTGCTCAATGGCTAAGTCGAGTAAGCTCTTTGCGTATCTTCCTGCTAAACGTACGTTGGGCATTTCTTACTTTTTAATTTAACTTAACTCCTTCAGCGATTTGCTTAATATAGCTTTCTTGTTCTGCTTTATTAGACAACTCTTTTCTTAATACTTTCTCTGCAACTTCCACAACCAAATTACCAACTTGATTTTTTACTTCAGTCAAAGCGGCATTTTTTTGCTGCGTGATTGCCATTTGTGCGTCGCTGATAATGCGCTCATATTCATGCTTCGCTTTATCTTTTGCATCCGCCACCATTTTGTCGGCAGTCTCTTTTGCATCTTTTAACAATCCAGCTCTTTCCTCACGTGCTTTCGCTAACAATGCTTCATTTTCATTTTGCATAGCTGCAATTTCTGCTTTCATCTTGTCTGCACGTAAAAGTGCTTCTTCGATGCCGTTTTCACGCTCAGCAATTGCTTTCAACATTGGTTTCCAAGCAAACTTGCCTAAAACAACCAAGAGAATCAAAAACGCGATTGCATTCCAAAACACCAATCCGATGTCTGGCAATACCAATGGGTTAATTTCTAATATGAACATAAGATTTATTTATCTTAATTAATAATGTCAAAGTTAAAATAGGCTCTTCGCCCTGTGCTAGAGCCTATTTAATTTCTTGGATATCCAAGTTGATTATCCGTTACCTAATAAGGCAACTACCACAGCAAACAAGGCAACAGCCTCTACGAATGCAGCAGCAACAATCATACTTGAACGGATATCGTTCGCAGCTTCTGGCTGACGTGCAATACCTTCAACAGCACCTTTACCGATCTGACCGATACCAATTCCAGCACCGATAGCAGCTAATCCAGCGCCAATTGCAGCAATACTTCCTACCATTTTTTTACGATTTAATTGTGATTGAAAAAAAGTTAAATATTATTTAGTGATGTGCTTCTTCTTTATGATCATGGTGATGTTCCTCGTTCGCCATTCCAATATACATAGCTGTCAACATAGTAAAGATATAGGCTTGCAAAAATGCAACCAATAACTCAATCATGCCAATAAACACGGCAAATGGAACTGCAATTGCAGAAGCATACACGGTCTTGAAAATAAATATGATACAAATCAAACTCAATACTAAGATGTGGCCTGCAGTAATGTTCGCAAACAAACGAATCATTAAAGAAATAGGCTTTGTAAATACACCAATTAATTCGATAGGTGCTAAGAACAACTTCATGCTCCAGTGCATACCAGGCATCCAAAAAATGTGTTGCCAGTAATTTTTATTCGCACTTAAGTTCACTACAATGAAAACGCAAACTGCTAACATCATTGTGAAAGCGATATTTCCACTCACATTCGCTCCCCCTGGAAAGATTGGAATTAAACCTAAAAAGTTATTCGTCAAAATCAAGAAGAATACGGTCAACAAGAAAGGCATGAATTTAGCATACTTCTTTTTACCAATATTAGGGATGGCCAATTCATCTCTTACAAACAGCACAATCGGCTCCATAAAGGATTGAATGCCTTTAGGTGCAGAAGTAACCCCTGTTTTTTTATACGCAGTTGCAGCAGATAGAATAACAACCAATATAATGAAAACAGACACCAATAAAGAAGCTACGTTCTTTGTGATAGAGAAATCCCATAAAGCTTTTGTTGCTGCTTCATCAATGGCTTCCGTTGCGTCTATAATTTTAACCTTGCCTTCTATAATTTTATAATCAAAATTGCCCTTGTATACAATATGCTCATGGTGTTCATTCATGAATTTTGCAGACGAAAAAACTTCGATTCCTTTTGGTGTGTACAAAATCACTGGCAATGAAATAGAAGTATGCCCCCATAAATGCCAGCTATGATCATCTTTGATGTGTTCTAATATAGTTTCTGTTACATTGAATTCTTTTACTTCATGACCTACTGCAGTGCTATCAAGTGTTGCCACTTTATTCGTATCCGCAGTTTGTGATGCAGTTTGTGATGCAGTTTCGTTTGCAAATGCATTGCCAGAATAAGCCAATGTAAATAAGCTCAAACACAATACCAGTAAAGATTTTATACGTCTAGATGCCATAGGGATCTCAAAATTTGCGGCAAAGATAGGAATAAACCTGCTGAAAAGTCAGAATATTTAACAGAAATATAGGCTTAAAAAAAATGATTTCTATTCTCTTAAAATATTGATTTACAATACCTTATAAAATTAGGCATTCTTTTTGGGGTCAAATTGCATTTCATTGAGGGCCCTATAAAATCCGTCCTGCTCCATTAAGGACTGATGCGTCCCTTTCTCAATGATTTTCCCCTGCTCCAAAACAAGGATCTGATCGGCCTTGCGAATGGTAGACAATCGATGCGCAATCACAATTGATGTTCGACCCTGAATCAATGTTTCAATGGCTTTTTCTATTAGCTGTTCGCTCTCGGTATCGATAGAAGAAGTGGCTTCATCTAAGATTAAAATACTTGGATTGTACAATAAAGCGCGGATAAAACTCAATAGTTGCCTTTGCCCCAAACTGAGGGTTGCGCCTCTTTCCATAACATGGTACTGATATCCTCCGGGAAGTTGCATAATAAAGTCGTGCATGCCAATCATCTTTGCAGCTTCCTCTACTTGTTCGGGACGAATGAGTGGATTGCGTAAGGTAATATTGTCATAGACTGACCCAGAAAATAAAAATACATCTTGTAACACGACACCTATAGAGGCCCTCAATCGATCTAGTGCATAATCTTGAATCAGCACACCATCTAATAAAATTTGACCTGCTTGATAGGGATAGAGGCGATTCAAAACACTGATGATAGAAGTCTTACCGCTACCGGTTGGACCTACTAAAGCCACAGTCTCCCCTGCAGCAACAGTGAAATTTAAATCATTTAAAATCCAATTGGGTGCTTGGTATGCAAATTGTACATTTTTAAATTCAATAGCCCCTTTGATTTGAACTGGAGCATACTGACCTTGATCTACTGTAATGTCTTCGTTATCTAAAATCTTAAAGACACGCTCAGCAGCAACCATCCCCATTTGCAATACATTGAATTTATCAGCGATCATACGGAGTGGCCTAAAAATCTGGTTTAAAAATAAAATGAATGCCACGAGCATCCCAGCATCTAAACTTTGGCCTGCTACCCACCAAACAATTAAACCAATACTTAAAGCTAAAACAACCTCCACTACTGGAAAGAATACAGAGTAGGCAAAGATGGCTTTAATGTTCGCAGTTTTATGATTCGAATTAATCGTGTCAAATTTTTTCATTTCTTTTTCTTCCGCAGCAAAAGCCTGTACCACTTGCATACCAGAGATATGCTCTTGTACAAATGCATTGAGCGCGGCCACTGCATTACGTACTTGTACAAAACTTTTATTGACACTTTCTTTGAAAAAATAAGTCGCAACAATCATGATTGGAAATGGAATCAAGCAAATTAAAGTCAATTGCCAATTGATAAAAAACATGGTCGTCAAAGTCACTACGATCGTTAACATATCTGCGATAATAGGGATCAATCCGTCCGAAAAAATATCATTGATGCTCTCAATATCATTGATTGTTCTAGTCGTCAATGTGCCAATCGGCGTTTTATCGAATTGACGCATTTCCCAGTACATGATTTTCTGATACACTTTATTTCTCAAATCTCTAATGACCTGTTGCCCTAACCAAGACATTCCAAAGGTGAAACAAAAACGAAATAAGGTTTCAAGGATAATAAAAGCCACTTGAAAAAGTGAAATAGCCAATATGAGTTGTAGCACTGAATTAAATGCATCAGACGGCAATACCCAATGGACCCAATGGGGTAAATGCACCTGCTTGCCAATAGCCAAATTCACTGTAGCTTGAATCAGATAAGGTCGAATGGGCGTAGCGAAAGCTAAAAAAATGCCTAAAAAAACGTTGACCCAGAAAATAAATCGGTATGGCCCTACAAAAGAAAACACCCTACTTAAAATAGAGGATTTGAATAAGGGTTTAGACTGGGTTGATGACATAGCGGGTCAAAGTTACACCGCTTTTACGTATTTTCGTGAAAGCATGGAAAGTACCGATCAAGAATTATTTAATGCAGTTGTGACACCCTACAACTTGACAGACGAACAAGAGAAAAAAGAAATTGTTCGCCATTACCGTGCATTGCTCAGAACTTTGAGAGAGAAGCTAAAAAAAGGGGATCGCGAATTGCTTAGAACCGCTTTTGAAATGGCTGCTGATGCGCATAAAACTATGCGTCGTAAAAGTGGAGAGCCTTATATATTACACCCCATTGCGGTTGCAATGATTGCTGCAGATGAAATTGGGCTTGGTGTGCGAAGTACGATTTGCGCTTTATTACATGATACCGTAGAAGATACAGACATCACTTTAGAAGATATCAAAAGAGAGTTCGGAAATGAGATTGCAAAAATTGTAGACGGATTAACCAAGATCGCAACGGTGATGGACACCAATAGCAGTCAACAAGCAGAGAATTTCAAAAAGATCTTGCTCACATTAACAGATGATCCAAGAGTCATATTGATCAAGCTGGCAGACAGGTTGCACAATATGCGTACCATGGACTCCATGAAACAAGAGAAGCAACTAAAGATTGCCTCAGAAACTATTTGGGTGTATGCACCTTTGGCACACCGCATGGGTTTATACAATATTAAGACTGAATTAGAGGATCTGTCCATGAAATATTTGGAGCCAGATAAATACCATGAGATCGCAAGAAAATTAGCCGATACCAAAAGAGAACGTACCAAGTATATCAACGAGTTTATAAAACCATTGAAAGAGAAATTGAGTCATTCTGGATTACAATTTGATATGTATGGTCGCCCAAAAAGTATTCATTCAATTTGGAATAAAATAAAAAAGAAAGGGGTAAGTTTCGAAGAAGTCTATGATCTTTTTGCCATTCGAATCATACTAGACGTGCCATTAGAAAAAGAGAAAGAAGAGTGTTGGAAAGTGTATTCTATGGTCACAGATGAATACCTCCCCTCTCCTGAAAGATTGAGGGATTGGTTAAGTAACCCCAAGAGCAATGGCTACGAAGCTTTACATACAACGGTGATGGGACCACAAGGAAAATGGGTAGAAGTGCAGATTCGTAGTAAAAGAATGAATGAGATTGCAGAGAAAGGTTTGGCAGCCCATTTTAAATACAAAGAAGGAACACAGAGCGAAGATCGTTTTGATAAATGGTTTATACAGATAAGAGAAGCATTGGGCAATCAAGAAGAAGAGAGCATTGATTTCTTACAAGATTTTAAGACTTCTTTTTTAGCAGAGGAAATTTATGTTTACACTCCAAAGGGTGAAGTGAAAATGTTGCCGGTCAATAGCTCTGCGCTTGACTTCGCATTCTATATACATACCGCAATCGGATCAAAATGCATCGGTGCAAAAGTCAACCATAAATTGGTGCCGATTAGCCATAAATTAAGAAGTGGAGATCAAATAGAAATCATCACGAGTAATAAACAAAAACCTTCCGAAGATTGGTTAAACAATGTGGTGACTGCAAAGGCAAAAAATAGTATTAAAGATGCCTTAAGAGAAGAAAAGAAAATCATATCAGAAGAAGGAAAATACACTGCTCAACGAAAACTCGAAGGGATAGGTGCAGCGTACAATCCATACAATTTAGATCAGTTGGTTAATTTTTATAAATTACCAAGTCAGTTGGATTTATTGTATAAAATCGCCACCAAATCGATTGACCTAAAAGAGCTTAAAACCTTTCAAGTCATTGGTGATAAAATAGAAGCACCAAAGCCAGTAGTCGTTGCGCCTGATCCGAATGCAGAAGTCAATACCTACAAGCCATTGCCAAAAAAAGGAGATTCCGAATTGATCATATTTGGCGAATCAAGTGATAAAATCAAATACAACCTTGCAAAATGTTGTAACCCCATTCCTGGAGACGATGTGTTTGGTTTTGTTAGTACAGGTAAAGGTTTAATCATACATAGAACAAGCTGCCCCAATGCCACACAACTGTTAGCCAACTATGGTCATCGTGTTGTAAAAACCAAGTGGGCAAAAAATAAAGAAATTTCTTTCCTTACAGGACTTAGAATCATTGGATTGGATGACGTAGGGGTGGTCAATAAAATTACGACCATCATTAGTGGAGACCTGAAAATCAATATTGCAGCACTGACCATCGAATCTAAAGATGGGATGTTTGAAGGTACCATCAAGGTCTTTGTACACGACAAAGACGAATTAGAGGAATTGGTAAGCCGAATACAATCCCTACATGGTATACAAAAAGTGATCCGTTTTGATACAGAACTGGTCTAAAATCAACGAATCAACAGGATGGGAAAAATTTGTGTGAAAACATTCCTTTTTATTAGACCCTTAAATAGGTAATCAGCATTTCTAGACTTATTTTTGCTACTCAAATTCAAATTTATGGTAGACGTAATTTTAGGACTTCAATGGGGCGATGAAGGTAAGGGTAAGATCGTGGATTATTTTGCACCCAACTACGATGTCATTGCTCGATTTCAAGGTGGCCCAAATGCGGGTCATACATTGTATGTGAATGGGACTAAAATGGTCTTACACCAGATTCCATCAGGTATTTTCCATCAAGATAAAATCAATATCATTGGCAATGGTGTCGTATTAGATCCAGTGACGTTAAAAAGAGAATGTGATGCCGTTGCGAGTATGGGTATAGATGTCAAAAAAAATCTGTTCATATCCGAGCGCACCAATATCATTATTCCTAGCCATAGAGCCTTAGACAAAGCATCTGAATTGTCTAAGGGTGAGTCGAAAATCGGTTCCACACTAAAAGGAATTGGACCTGCTTACATGGATAAGACTGGAAGAAACGCGTTAAGAGTAGGTGACTTACTAGATAAGAAATTCATCAGCAAGTACATTGCGTTGAGAATGAAGCACCAAAAGATACTAGATAGCTATAATTTCAATGAAGATATATCTGAAATGGAAAGCGAATTCTTTGAAGCTATTGAGTTTTTAAAGACCATGAATATCATCAATTGTGAATACTTTATCAATGACCAAATTAGTAAGGGTAAAAAAGTATTGGCAGAAGGCGCGCAAGGCTCTATGTTAGATATCGACTTTGGTACATTCCCATTTGTTACATCAAGTAATACTATTTCTGCTGGTGTTTGTACCGGTCTAGGCGTGTCGCCTAAACAAATTGGCGAAGTATTTGGTATTTCTAAAGCCTATTGTACTCGTGTTGGTAGTGGGCCCTTCCCTACCGAATTGCATGATGCAAAGGGAGAAGAATTGAGAAAGATTGGAAGTGAATTTGGTGCAACTACTGGAAGACCGCGTAGATGTGGATGGATTGATCTGGTTGCGTTGAAATATACTTGCATGATCAATGGTGTAACGCAGATTATTATGACCAAGGCAGATATTTTAGATTCATTTAAAGAACTAGAATTAGGGATTGCATATGAAATGGAAGGCAAACAGATTGATTATGTTCCATTTCAATTGGTTGGCACTCCTGTAACCCCGATATGGAAAAAAATGTCAGGTTGGGAAGTTGACACAACGAAGATGAAATTGGATGCCGAATTGCCTGCTACAATGAAAACATATATTGAATTTATTAATGAATACTTAGGTGTGCCTGTGAAGTATGTATCGAATGGTCCAGGCAGAGATCAAATTGTACATTTATAAACAAAAAAAAGCAATAAAAAAAGTCGCATTATTTTTGATAAATAAAATTTTCATTTGAAATTTACATAAATATTTTTGATTGAGTTATGGCAGTAAAATCTACAAAAGAGAAAAAGACAGCGACACCAAAAAATGGCGTAGTAAAAGCTGAAAAATCAAGCAAGACATCTTCAAAGAAAAATGAGGATGATGAGGAAGATGATTTAGAAGATGATGCGGACGCATCCGACGAAGTAGATGATTGGGGAAAGACTGAAGAAGAAGAAGACAGTTGGGATCCAGACTTTGCTGAATTTGATCTTCCTAAAACAACTAAAAAAGCCGGTAAAGCAAAAAAAGGCGAAGACGCGCATGCATCAGATGATGCTGACGACTTAGATTTAGACTTGAACTTAGAGGACGACGATTTGTTTGATGACAAAGACGAATTTGACGACGATTTCTAAAGTTGAATACCCTAGTTCGTTAATCGATATCTAGATATAAAGATTGTATTGAGGCCTGTAAAATTTGATTTTTATAGGCCTCAAATATTTTAGCCTCCTTAGCAGGTAATTTAAGTGTATACGATTTCCCTGTAGACAATTGCTTGTCCATATTTGGATTCAATTCCTTAAGCTGATTGAATGGCATCTTTAACCAACTTGCAATTGTTTTTGCGTTATACCTTCCAGAAATAAGAATCGACGCTATCTCCATTTTAGGATCTACCTGATTTGTATTTGTTGCAGTGCTTATATTGGCAACAGCTACTTCTGTAGTCTCATTCATTGCGACTCCTTCGAATATGGCATGAGTGGCGATGAATTTTTTAACATGATTTCTTGTCTCTAATGGAAGTTCATATTGCAAAGCCCAGAAATCTTTTGTTTTCTTTTTTTCAATCACTCTATTTAATCTTCCCGCACCCCCATTGTAGGCAGCGACCACCAATAACCAATCTCCAAACTGTTGATACAATTCTCTAAGAATGGTCGCAGCGGCTTGGGTGCTTTTTTGGTAATCCATGCGCTCGTCATTGGGCAATAATTTCAAACCTAAGCGGGTTGCTTCCGCAGGCATGATTTGCCATGGACCCGCCGCACCTGCCCAAGAGACAACCTGCGAACTTAAATGACTCTCAATCACACTTAAGTATTTCATTTCTACCGGTATGCCATTCGCAATTAATATTTGATCGTATAAATTAAAATAAGGTTTCGCCCATGTTTTCATTTTCCTTAAACCAGGCCCCTCCTTTTCAATATAGGATTGAACAAAACTAATTGCCTTTGGATGCATCTCAATGACAAAGGATTTGTCTTTGTCAGGTACCTGTTGTACTGAGAACAAACTACTAAAACCAATTCGATTAAAACTAGTACTGTCCTGAGCAGCAATGCTGCCAAAACAAAAAAAGAAACAATAAATAAAGAGTAAGGTTCTCATATGAAAGAGGCTAAGCTTGCATCAAGGAATTTGAAAAACTAAGTAAGGCCGATTCTTCAAAGGATGCGCTCATTACTTGAAGTCCAAAAGGCATCCCGTTTGAATGGGTGTATAAGGGCAATGAGATACCTGGTATTCCCACTAGGTTCGCATACACTGTGTAAATGTCTGCTAAGAATATTTCGGTCGCAGATTGATGCTGTGTTCCTAATTTAAAGGCTGTCGTGGGTACCGTTGGAGAAATGATAAAATCATATTGTGCAAATACCTGCGATGTAAATTCAACTAATTTTTGTCGAACCTGTTGCGCCTTGGTAAAGTAAGCATCAAAATATCCAGCACTTAAAACAAAAGTGCCTAATAAAATTCTGCGTTGTACTTCTGCACCAAAACCTTCGGTTCGAGATAATTTATACAATTCGGCAAGGTCCTCCACTTTTTCAGTTGTTCTATGTCCAAAACGAATACCATCAAATCGAGATAAATTACTTGAAGCCTCCGCTGTAGTTAAAACATAATAGGTTGGTACAATAAAATTCAATAAATCAAAATCAACCCCTTCCACAACATGACCTGCTGCACGCAATGCTATAATTTGATTTTCTATTTGATTTTTAATTTCTGGATCTAAGCCAGGATGCGTTAATGTTTCTTTGAAGTAAGCAATTTTTTTAGGTCCTAGTGCTTGATGGATCACTTGTGTATATTCGGGAACTGCTCTCGCTGAAACAGTACTATCAAAATCATCTGCTCCGGCTATGACTTCTAAAACCAACGCAGCGTCTGAAATATTTTTACTAAAAATACCAATCTGGTCGAATGAAGACGCGTAGGCGATTAAACCATACCTTGAAATTCTTCCATAACTTGGCTTCAATCCAACCACACCGCAAAAATCGGCTGGTTGACGGACAGACCCTCCAGTATCTGAGCCTAAGCTCACCATACATAAATTAGCTTGCACCGCAACTGCGGATCCTCCAGAGGAACCCCCAGGAACTCGCGTAATATCTGCTGCGTTCTTGACTGCACCAAAAGCTGAATTTTCATTACTGCTTCCCATCGCAAATTCATCACAATTCTGACGACCGATAATGATCGCACCTGCATTAAGCAATTGCTCGATCGCAGTAGCAGAATAAACTGCTGTATAATTTTCTAAAATTTTGGAGGCGGCAGACAATGCATGCCCCTTATAAGAAATGACATCTTTGATTCCAACTACAACGCCATGTAATGGACCCATCGGTTTGCCTTCAAGTCTTTCGGCATCTAACCTATTGGCAATCTCTATTGCTTCTTCTGCAAATACTTCTAGATAGGCGTTTAGCGCTTGCTGACTTTTAATTTCGTCCAAATAAAATTGGACGGCTTGCGCACAGGTAGTTGCTCCGGTCTTTAATTGACCATGGTAATTTTGAATGTCGGTGAAACAGAACATCGTTGATTAAGAAGCTTTCTCGTCCTTCTCTTTAATGCCTTCTTCGATTTCTTTTTTCACGTTATTTTTAGCGTCGTTGAATTCACGAATTCCCTTACCTAATCCACGCATGAATTCAGGGATTTTTCTTCCACCAAACATCACTAAAATAACTACACCAATAATTAATAATTCTTGAAATCCTAAGTTGCCCATAATGTATCGTTTAGAATAGTAAAGGTAATGTAAATAGCACAAAAAAAGGTCCTCGGAAAGAGGACCTTTATATAATTTAAGCGATTAAGCTTAGAATCTTTTTTCTTTAATACGTGCGCTCTTACCGCTTCTATCACGTAAGTAGTACAATTTAGCACGACGTACTTTACCTGACTTGTTTAAGATGATACCATCAATGTTTGGAGATAAGAATGGAAACAAACGCTCCACACCGATACCATCAGAGATTTTACGAACGGTAAAAGTCGCTGTTGCTCCAGATCCTTGGGTTTTGATTACATCCCCACGGAAACTTTGGATACGCTCTTTACCACCCTCTACAATCTTGTAGTTTACGGTAATATTATCACCAGCCTTAAATGCTGGATATTCTTTCTTTGCTGTTAATTGCTCGTGTACGAAGTTTACTGCTACGCTCATAATTCATGTTTTTTGCGGAGGGCAAAGGTAGGGTTACCCATGCTATTCTCCAAATTATTTAACCCAAATATTAAAATCAGTGCTTTTTAAGCTGTTTTAGCCTATCTCGCAATGTTTACAGCTCGTTTTTCACGGATCACCGTGACTTTGATTTGACCAGGATAGGTCATTTCGGTCTGTATTTTTTGTGCAATTTCGAAGCTTAATTGATCAGATGACTGGTCAGTTACCTTTTCTGCTTCTACAATTACCCTTAATTCACGTCCCGCTTGGATCGCATAAGCCTTCTCAACTCCTTGATAGCCAAGTGCTAAGTTCTCCAAATCCTTGATACGTTGAATATATTGTTGCATGATTTCACGTCTCGCACCTGGTCTTGCACCGCTGATGGCGTCACAAGCTTGGATAATTG
The DNA here is from genome assembly GCA_943324415.2 of Sediminibacterium ginsengisoli. Classification (GTDB taxonomy): domain Bacteria; phylum Bacteroidota; class Bacteroidia; order Chitinophagales; family Chitinophagaceae; genus Sediminibacterium; species Sediminibacterium ginsengisoli_C. The sequence continues at coordinate 17,994 of CALPLN020000001.1, forward strand.
GAGAAATCACATATTGCATTTCCATTTCATCGTGGTGCGCACCAATGGCATTCACTACCGCAGGGTTTTCACCGTATTTCTCGGCCAATTTAGCGCCTAACAATGCGTGGCTTAATTCTGTTTCTTCATCTGGCACTTTACCAATATCGTGTAATAAACCTGCACGTTTTGCCAATTTAGGATTCAACCCTAATTCAGCTGCCATGATTCCGCATAAATTAGCAGTTTCACGAGAGTGCATTAATAAATTCTGTCCGTAAGAAGAACGGAAACGCATCTTACCGATAATACGAATCAATTCTTTATGTAAACCATGAATACCTAATTCAATTACGGTACGCTCTCCGATTTCTGCAATTTGCTCTTCTAATTGACGGCGTGTTTTGTCTACCACTTCCTCGATACGTGCAGGGTGGATACGTCCATCTGCAACCAATCTTTGTAAACTTAAACGCGCAATCTCTCTTCTTAATGGATCGAATGAAGACAACAAAATCGCTTCTGGTGTATCATCTACAATTAAATCCACCCCAGTAGCTGCTTCAATCGCACGAATGTTACGACCTTCTCTACCAATGATCTGTCCTTTCATTTCATCTGATTCCAAATTGAATACTGTTACCGTATTCTCAATAGCTACTTCTGCAGCTGTTCTTTGAATTGATTGAATAATGATTTTTCTAGCTTCTTTATTGGCTTTTTGCTTCGCTTCTTCAATGATATCTTGTTGTAAAGACAAAGCCTGTGTTTGCGCTTCGTTCTTTAAGCTTTCTATCAATTGTTGCTTCGCATCTTCTGCAGTAAGGTTCGCGATTTTTTCTAGACGACGAATATGCTCTTCTTGGTGCTTTTCTAATTCACCGCGCTTGATATTCACTAAATCGATTTCACGATTTAATTTTTCCTTGATGGCTTCGTTGTCTTTAATTTGTTTTTCTAGAACAACCGATTTTTGATTGATCGTTAATTCGTGTTGTTTGATTCTGTTTTCTGCTTCACCGATTTTCTTGTTCTTCTCCAACAACTCTCTATCATGATCTGCTTTTAGTTGAACGAAACGTTCTTTTGCCTCTAATTGCTTTTCTTTTTTAATTGTTTCCGCTCTTAATTCAGCTTCTTTTAAGATGTTAGCTGCTTGATTTTCTGCATCTTCAACTTGCTTTTTGGTGTTCTTGGCGAAAGCAAATCGCCCTACGAGTAAGCCACCTATTCCGGCACCTACTCCGATGATCATCCATAATATTGTTTGGTCCATTGTTTAATCTTGTTGTGTTTAATAAAATCACCCTGCTTCTCCACTAAGGTTCGGCAACGAAGATAAACAATTAATGTAAAGATTGGGCCGAATGAGGCCAATATTGTGTTATAAGTTGGTATTTACGAGCACTTTATCAATGGCAGCAGACATGCTGTCAATTTGCGCCTGTATAGACTCCATTTCATAGAGCTTTTGGCCATCCTGTTGTTGTTCGGTCGTGAACCAAAGCAATACCATCGAGATATAATCCTGCATATCGCTGCCAGCGTACATCGTTCTGAATTCAACCATCTTCTGGTTGATCAAAGCCGCTGTTTTACGCACTGCTTCCTCGTCCTTAGGACTGATTTTAACCCTGTAATTCCGATCTGCAATTAAAATATTAACAGGAATCAGATTTTCTGGGGTATCGATAAGGTTGTCTGACATGGGTTAAGGATTCAGGTTTTGAATACAGTGATCGATTTCTTTGATATAGTGGTCAATTTTCTTGTTCAAGGCTGCTTTTTCAGCTGAATCCATTGGTTCAGCAGGACGCATCTGTGCGGTAATCAAGGCAGCTTGTTCTTTTTTTAGCTCCTCTTCAAGACGACCTATCTCCTGTGACTGCGCTTCCAAATTACCCTTCAGTTGATGATTTTCTTTCTCCAGGGCAAGCTGTCGCTTAAGCAATGCTTGCAATTTTTCTTGGAGGCCCAGTAAAGCGGTCTGTAGGTCAGACATTGGTCTTGGTTTATGACTTGAAAGTAATTATTTTCTGATTTCTGCTTGAATGTTTTTTTCAAATGCGGCGATCAATTTTTTCATCATACCATCAATCTCCGTATCCGTTAAAGTGGCTGATCCTGCATTGAATACAAAATTAATGGCGACTGATTTTTTATTGGTGCCTAGCTTATCGCTTTCGAAAATATCAAATACGCGCGTCTCTTTCAATGCATCCAATTGAACGGTCTTGATCGCTTGTTCAATGGCGGAGTAAGCTACATTTTGATCAATCACCAATGCAAGGTCTCGCTCTACAGAAGGGAATTTAGAAATCTCTTGGTATTTCACCGTGCCTGACTGATAGGCTTTTAATAGTGTTGCGAGATCAACATTTAAATAGGCCACTGCTTGCTTAATATCAAACTGCGCAAGTTTTTTCCCACCTACTAATTCAATGGTGCCTAAGACTATTTTGCCTGCAATCACTTCAAATTGTCCATTGTCAATTGGATTAAAATTTATTTTTTTCAATCCCAACAATTCACAGATTGCTAAAGCAAGCCCTTTGAGTACAAAGAAATCTTGCTGGGCAGCTTTCGCTCTCCAACTATCTTGTACTTGCTTGCCGGAAAGATAGATCGCTAAAATTTCTTGCTCCTGATATTTGCCAGCCGCAGTCTTTGCATAGACCTTACCCATTTCAAAGAAAGAGATGGACTCGTTTCTTCTGTTATTATTATACGCAATGGTCTCTAATCCTGTCTCTAACATCGTTGGACGCATGACATCTAAGTCTGCACTTAAGCTATTCAACATTTTAACCGTTGTCTCTAATTGTGCTTCTGAATAATATTTACTATTGGTAATCGAATTGGTTAAAATTTCTGTGTAACCACGACCCACTAAATAGTTCGCGATTTTATTTTTAAATTGCTCTTTGGCTTCTAATAAATCAATCGATGGACTAATTGTGATAGAGGTTGGAATTTCAATATTATCTAAGCCATCGATGCGTAAAATTTCCTCTACTAAATCGGCCGCAATACTGATGTCAGGCTTATTATAAGGCACAGCCACTTGAATGCTAGCTGCATCTTGATGCAATACATCAAATCCTAAACTTGTCAAAATAGCCACCGCTTTATCAGCTGCATACTGCTTACCACTTAATTTTTTTAAGTACGCAAAAGTCATAGACACTTTTACTTTTTCAGCAGGATTGGGATACAGATCCACCACCTTACTGCAATTGCCACCTGCTATTTCTTGAATCATTGCGGCAGCTTTCTCTAATACTTTTACTGTACTTGCAATGTCAACTCCTTTTTCAAAACGTGTTGCAGCATCCGTTCTTAATCCATGGCGCACGTAGGTCTTACGAATATGTACATTTTCAAACCAAGCACTTTCTAAAAAGAGGGTAGTTGTTGCTGCACTCACTCCGCTATGCAATCCGCCAAAAACACCCGCAATACACAATGGCTTTTCGGTGTCACAAATCATGAGATCTTCTGCGCTTAATTTTCTTTCTTTCTCATCTAGTGTTACAAACAAACTATCCTGAGGACATTTTTTGATGATTACTTTTTTATCCTTGATCTTAGCTGCATCAAATGCGTGCAATGGTTGTCCGGTTTCGTGAAGGATATAATTGGTGATGTCCACGATATTGTTAATAGACCTTGCCCCAATTGCTTGTAATTTGTTTTTTAACCAGACTGGAGAGGGCCCCACTTTTACACCTTCGATTAAAATACCACTATACCTTGCGCAAGCTTCCGGATTTTCAATCACCACTTCGTAGGGAGTCAAAGCAGCATCTACCAATGGCGCTTGCTTAAACGGACTAACTGGTTCGGCTTTAGTTGTATGGTAAGTCAAATAGGCACAAACATCTTTTGCGACACCATAGTGACTCATCGCGTCCATTCTATTGGGTGTTAAGCCTATTTCATAGATCCAATCTTGATAATAATCATATAATTCGGCCACAGGCGTTCCTACTTGAATCGCAGCGTCTAAGACCATAATACCTGCATGGTCTTCGCTCAATCCAATTTCGTCTTCTGCGCAGATCATCCCCTCGCTTTCTTCCCCTCTAATCTTTGCCAATTTCATCGTAATCGATGCGCCTGATTTTGGGTAAATGGTTGTGCCCACTTGCGCTACCACCACTTTTTGGCCCACAGCCACATTCGATGCGCCACAAACAATATTCAATGGACGATCTCCGCCCACTGCGACTTTGGTCAATTTTAATTTATCCGCATTCGGATGTTGTGCCAATTCAAGCACTTCTCCCACTACCAATCCTTGTAGTCCGCCTTTGAAATTTTCATACATTTCTAAGGATTCTACTTCTAAACCTATAGATGTCAATATGGTAGATAATTCTTCTTTGGGAATGGGAGCTGGTAAATATTCACACAGCCAGCGATAACTAATGGTCATGATGCTACTTTAAGGTATGCTTCAAAAATACAATTTTATGTTTAAATAACCCGTGAATAACTCCTGAATAACCCGTGAATAACTGTAATTTTAATGTGCAAATCCAATTAGAAAGGACTGTGAATAAGCCTATTGGATAATTAAATTTCGGGATGCCGAATTTTGAAGGGATTTTCGCAGTAAGAAAAGTAAGCAAAATATGGCCCTCCCAAACCTCAATACAAGATCAACAACGAGAAAAAAAACTAGCTCCGTAGACGTTAGTGCCATGATGTATGGGAAAATACCGCCGCAAGCTAGAGAACTAGAGGAAGCGATCCTTGGTGGTATCCTTTTAGAGAAAAGTGCATTTGACACCGTAACAGAAATATTGAAGCCGGAATGTTTTTATGTAGAAGCGCATCAAATGATTTTTCAATCGATGCAAAGTTTGCAACAAAAAAACATGCCGATTGACATGTTAACTGTGGTGGAAGAATTGAAAATGCGCGAGTATTTAGACCAGGTTGGCGGCGCCTATTATATTTCTAAATTAACCAATGTAGTTGTTTCTACAGCCAATATAGACGCGCATTCTAAGATCGTTTTACAGAAATTCATTCAAAGAGAACTGATTAGGATTAGTGGTGAAATCATCACCAATTCTTACGAAGACAGCACTGATGTATTTGACTTATTGGACGAGAGTGAAACAAAGATGTTCAATATCACCAATAACTATCTTAAGAAAAACTTCGTGGATATTGGTAATGCCTTAGCAGAATCGATTACACGTATTGATGAATTAAGAACTAAAAAAGATGAGATCTCTGGTGTGCCTAGTGGATTTGCATCATTGGATAGAATCACTTTTGGATGGCAGCCAACCGATTTGATCATCTTGGCAGCACGTCCTTCTGTGGGTAAAACCGCATTCGCATTGAACCTTGCTCGTAATGCAGCATTGCACCCTACTAAGCCTCAGGGTGTCGGATTCTTTAGCTTGGAGATGAGCGCCTCTCAATTAGTGCAACGTATTTTAAGTGCAGAGAGTGAAATTAAAATGGAGAAAATTTCAAGAGGTAAACTAGAAGATTACGAATACCAACAATTGCATACAAAGGGAATTAATAAATTAGAGTCGGCACCCATCTATATCGACGATACTGCTGCTTTAAATATTTTCGAGTTCAGAGCGAAAGCAAGAAGATTGGTGAACAAACATGATGTAAAAATTATCATCATTGACTACTTGCAATTAATGAGCGGATCTGGTGATAGAAATTCAAACAGAGAACAAGAGATCAGTAATATTTCTCGAAGTTTAAAAGCATTGGCCAAGGAATTGAATGTGCCCATCATAGCATTGTCACAGTTGAGTCGTGCGGTTGAAACTAGAAAAGAAAGCAAGATGCCGCAGTTGAGTGATTTACGTGAATCAGGTGCGATCGAGCAGGATGCCGATATGGTGATGTTTATTTACAGACCAGAGTATTATGAAGTGATGAGCAATGAGATGGGCGAAAGCACAATGGGTGAAACACATATCAGGATTGCGAAACACAGAAATGGTTCTTTAGATTTAGTGAAGTTGAGAGCAAGATTAGATGTACAGAAATTCGAAGAATGGGATGGAGATAGTGGCATACCTGGGCTAAGTAATAATTATAAACCTATCTCTGCCAATCTTGGTGGCGGCGATGCACAAGACGGTGGAAGATTTTTTATTCAAGGTAGTAAGATGAATGGAGGAGAATTTGATGATGGCTTAAATGACGATCAACCATTCTAAACAGTATTTATGTCCGTTCCTTATTTTTACGAACCCCTTGTGGCTGCTGGCATGACGCAGTTTACGATGAGCGAAACCTCTAGTAAACACTGCATTCAAGTGCTCAGAATGGACGTCGGTGATGCAATAGATATCACCAATGGACAAGGTGGTTTATTTCATGCAACGATTCAGGTGGCACATAAAAAAAACGCCCTTGTCGCAATCACAGAAACAATACAAACAGAACGCCCTTCACAAAAATTACATCTAGGTATTTCTTTGTTAAAAACCGCCGTACGTCTAGAATGGCTTTTTGAAAAGGCAACTGAAATGGGCGTGACAGAGATAACTCCTTTGGTTTGCGAGCGAACGATACACGAACGTTTTAAGACAGAGAGAATGCAACAGATTATTCAATCTGCTATGATTCAGAGCCAACAAACTTGGCTACCAATTTTAGTGGAGCCAACGCCCTTTTCCCATTTTATAGCACAAACTGCTGCCTCCCAAAAACTCATTGCGCATTGTGAGCCTACCAACAAGGCTTCTATCAAATCCATCCTGCCTAGCAACGACTTAGCTTTATTGATTGGCCCCGAGGGCGACTTTTCTCCAACAGAAATTGAAGCAGCTATCGCAAAGGATTTTACCCCTATTGATCTTGGCCCTACCCGACTCAGAACAGAGACTGCTGGTATTTTTGCACTGAGTGTATTAAAAAATTTCTAATTTGCAGGCATGAAAGTGCTTGAAGTTAACACACCCGAATTAGACAAATCCTTTGTAGGGATCAATGCCCTTGTTAATAAGGACAACCCATTTTACATTCGACCTTTAGACAATGAAGTGCTTGCGACTTTTGATCCAGCAAAGAATAAACTATTCAAAGAAGGCGCAGCAAAAAGATGGATCGTTCAAGACGAAGCAGGCAATACCCTTGGTCGCATTGCCGCATTCCATTATGAAAAATACAAAAACAAGGGAACAGATTTTGCCACAGGTTGTGTGGGCTATTTTGATGCAATAGAAGATCAAGGAGTGGCTAACCTTTTATTTGACACGGCAAAAGCTTGGTTAATTGCAGAGGGGATGGAAGCGATGGACGGCCCAATTAATTTTGGTGATCGAGATAAATGGTGGGGATTAATGGTAGAAGGTTATGATAGAGAACCGATGTATGGTATGTCTTTCAACCCACCTTATTATGAAACCTTATTTGCCAACTATGGTTTTGAAAATTTCTACAACCAATATTATTATCGCATTCTTTTATCCACCGGACTTCCTGATCGTTTCAATGAACGTTATGAGAAATTCAAGGCTAAACCGGATTATAGCGCCAAACATTTAGATAAAAATCAGTTGGATAAATTTGCACGTGATTTTGTTCAAATCTACAACGCAGCATGGGCACAGCATGGTGAGGCAAAAGCCATTACACAGGAGCAAATCATGCAACTATTTAAAACACTCAAGCCTGTCATGGACGAAAGAGTGATTTGGTTTGCCTATTACAAGGAGGACCCGATTGCCATGTTTATCAATATCCCAGATGTGAATCAATACTTTAAGTATTTTGATGGACAATTAGGATGGAAACAAAAAATCCATTTATTGTGGATGAAATTTAGAAAAACGAATACGAGGTTAACCGGATTGGCCTTTGGCGTAGTGCCCAAATTTCAAGCTTTAGGGATTGACAGTTTTTTAATTTACTCCAGTTTCTTAATGCTTGAAAAAATAAAGATTTACGACGAATATGAAATGGGTTGGGCAGCAGATTGGAATCCCAAAATGGTCAATATTTACAAAAGTCTTGGCGCCAATCCTAGCAGACGCATGGTCACCTGGAGGCATATTTTTGATGCCGAAAAACACCCTTTTGAGCGTCATCCCCTAATGGAATACAAGAGTCCAAGTCAAGTCAGTTAAGGGTTTCAGAAATGGGGGATAAGATTTGCTCCCTAGCTCTGAAAAATACCTTTTGATGCAGTATATTGCAGCTCAAGTATGGAGAATTTTATCGTATCAGCAAGAAAGTATCGTCCTCAAAACTTTAATACAGTAGTGGGTCAATCGCATATCACTACCACATTAAAGAATGCGATCCTAAACCAACATCTAGCACATGCATTTTTGTTTTGTGGACCAAGAGGTGTGGGTAAAACAACTTGCGCGCGTATCCTTGCAAAAACAATCAACTGTACCAACATTACAAAGGAAGGCGAAGCTTGTAATCAGTGTGAAAGTTGTGTCTCTTTTGAAAAAGGTGCGAGTTTAAATATCCATGAATTAGATGCGGCGAGTAACAACTCTGTAGACGATATCAGAACACTTGTTGAACAAGTTCGCTTTGCACCACAGGCTGGCAAATACAAGGTCTATATTGTGGATGAGGTCCACATGTTAAGTACAAGTGCCTTCAATGCTTTTCTTAAAACATTAGAAGAACCGCCACCCTACGCAATTTTTATTTTAGCCACTACCGAGAAGCATAAAATCCTTCCAACAATCCTAAGTCGATGTCAAATTTTTGACTTTAAAAGAATTGTTCCAGAAGATACCGTAAAGCATTTAGAGGAGATTGTAGAAAAAGAACATATCAAAGCAGAAAGAAACGCCTTACAACTGATTGCTCAAAAAAGTGAAGGTTGTATGCGTGACGCATTGAGCATTCTAGATAAAATAGTGAGCTTCTCCAATGGCGCCTTGACCTATGACAATACATTAGAGCATTTAAATATTTTGGACGAGGGCTATTTCTTTAAGTTGTTAACCCATCTTACAGAACAAGACCTGACAAGCGCGATGTTATTGTATGACGAAATCAACCAAAAAGGTTTCGAAGGAGACACCGTACTATATGGCATGGCCTCGTTTATCAGAAACATCCTTGTTTGTAAAGATAAAGCCAGTGCCCATTTGCTTGAATCGATCGAGGGATGGAGAGACCAATACTTGGCTGCTGCCGAAAAGATTGGCACACCCTATTTAGTGAGTGCATTGAATATCTTAAACGAATCTGAGATCCAATTCAAGATGGCTCGCAACAAAAGATTGCATGTGGAATTGGCCTTAATCAAACTCAATTTTCTACAACAAGCAATTGAATTAAGTATGGAAGATGGCCAGCTAGTAAAAAAAAAACTAGTTGATTGTCACTACCCTATTCGCACTAAAAAAATCATCCCTTTAAGTAATATCGTTGTCAATGCGGAGGCTAAACTCGTTATCGAAACAGCTGCAACAGCAAAGCCTTTAACAACATCAACTTTAAAGCCTGAAGCAATCACAACAAAAGCGCCTGTTGCTGATCAGCAAGCACCCATTGCCACTCCTACTGCTAATCCGGTAGTCTCCTCAACTAGTCAACCTAGCAGCAATCCTGTTCCGCCTAATTTAGGTGGCAAGAAAAGTCTTTTAGCCGTACTACAACAGAAATATGGCAGTGAGTACAATATTGAAGAAGTTAAAGAAGCGATTTCTTTGGACATGGACACGCTTCAAACCTGCTGGAACGACTATGCCAACAAAATGGAGCAAGACCTGAAACACTCTGTAGCAGGCACTTTCAGAATTGCTACACTCCAAATAGAAGATCCTACCCATTTCACTATCACAGTTCCCGCTTTGACCGCACAAAAATTTGTAGAACAAGAAAGAATGAGTTTAATGGAAACTATTTGGGAGCGTTTTCAGAATCGCGCAATTCAATTTAGTATCCTTGTTGATGCTGGTGAAAAAGAAGATGTGCCATTGCATATGAAACTTAATAGCAAGCAAAAATTCGACCATATTGCCAAGCAATATCCATTGGTTCAACAGCTTAAAGAACGTATGAATTTAGAAGTCAATTTTTAATCCTGTATTTTACAATTTAGCTTTGGTATACCCTTTCTGCTTAAGGTATTGAAATACTTTTTGACGGTGATCTCCTTGAATGATTATTTCTCCATCTTTTACAGCACCCCCAGTGCCACAAAAGTTTTTGAGGGCTTTTCCTAAAGCTTCTAAATCTGCTTCGGGACCTTCAAAGCCATATACAATCGTCACTGTCTTACCTGCTCTATGTTTGGTTTCTAGAATAACCCTAAGGGCTTGTTCGGCTGGCGGCAAACTTGTTTTAGGTTCCTCCTCCTGAGGTTGCATATAGTCTGGATTGGTGCTATATACCAAGGGGATACTTGAAAAACTATTGAAGGTATTTTTTGGCTTTTTACTCATCTTAAAAGATTCTAGTTAACTCTCATGCTCACAATGACAAAACCTTTCTTTGCAGCTTGTAACAATAAGGTCAGATTGTATTTCTGTTGGCTGGACAATAATTTACCAGTGAGATACAAAGTATTCCCTAATTTTCTTTCTGCACTTTTCTCAAAACCAACAATATTTTTTTGATTGAAAAACGCTTGTAAGGTTTCGTTGGCTTGTTGAGCTGTCAATGGTTTTGTTGCAGCTTGATCTAAAATGCTAGACTCCACTTGATTGTCCCAAAAGCTCTGGAGCGCACTGAAATTTCCTGTTTGCAAATGTTGTACCAATATTTCAGTTTCATTTTGTGCTTTAACACCAATGCTAGCGTGCAAAAGGGCCAATACAACAAGTATTTTGGATATTAACTTCATTTTTGTCTATTATAGTAGGATAAAGTTTGTAATGTGCCTAGTATTTTGAAACTTTGAGGTATAAAAATAAACAAATTCTAAGCAACGCTCTAAAAAGTTAAAAAATATGTCAAAAAAAGTAATATTAGTGATCATGGATGGTTGGGGATTGGGTCAGGTTTCAAAGGCAGACGCAATACAACATGCGCATGTTCCTTTTGTAACGAGTCTCTACCAACAATACCCTAATACTACTTTAGTGACTTGTGGAGAGGAAGTTGGATTGCCAGAAGGACAAATGGGCAATAGTGAAGTAGGCCACTTAAATTTAGGTGCAGGCCGTATCGTATACCAAGAATTACAAAGAATCAATGTCGCTATCAAAACAGGCGAATTCGCTAGTAACCCCACATTGATTCAATCTATCCGTTATGCAAAGGACAATCATAAGCCATTGCATTTAATTGGCTTAGTGAGTGATGGCGGCGTACATGCACACACAACACATTTAAAAGCATTATGTGATTTATGTAAGTCGGAAGGATTGACCAATGTCTTTATCCACGCATTCACAGATGGTCGTGATACCGATCCAAAGAGTGGACAATGCTATGTGGAATCATTAGAATCCCATTTGAAAAATTCAGTAGGTAAAATAGCAAGCGTGAGTGGAAGGTATTACGCGATGGATCGAGATAAGCGTTGGGAAAGGGTTCAATTGGCATACAATGCATTGGTGAAAGGGGCTGGAAGTACCGCTATTAGTGCACTTGCTGCCATTCAAGAAAACTATGCCAAAGATATTACAGATGAATTTATTTTACCAACTGTGATTACGGAAAACGGACAACCGATTGCGAGAATTCAAGATGGAGATGCAGTCATCTGTTTTAATTTTAGAACAGATCGTTGTAGAGAAATTACAGAAGTCTTAACTCAAAAAGATTTCCCTGAATTAGATATGCATGCATTGAAATTGCATTACACGACAATGACCAAATATGATGAGACATTTAAAAATGTGCATGTGGTATTTGAAAACGATAATTTAGAAAATACTTTGGGAGAAGTATTGGCGAGAAATAATAAAAAACAAATTCGTATTGCAGAAACAGAAAAGTATCCCCATGTTACTTTCTTTTTTAGCGGAGGTAGAGAACAACCATTTGAAGGTGAATCAAGAATCATGGCAGCTTCTCCTAAAGTAGCGACTTATGATTTACAACCAGAGATGAGCGCATTTGAATTAACTGAAAAAATTCTGCCCGAAATCAATGCCGGCAACCCTGACTTTATCTGTCTCAACTATGCCAATGCGGATATGGTAGGCCATACTGGTGTATTTAGCGCAGTAGTAAAAGCAGTTGAAACAGTAGACACCTGTGTCGAAAAAGTAGTGACTGCAGGATTGAACAATGGCTATACTATCTTTCTGACAGCTGATCATGGCAATGCTGATTTCATGATGAACGAAGATGGTAGCCCCAACACGGCGCACTCCTTAAACTTAGTTCCCTTCTTTATTATAGATAAGGACTGGAAAGGCAGCATACAAAAAGGCAAATTAGGCGATCTTGCTCCAACGATATTACACATGATGGATTTGCCAATTCCAAAAGAGATGACTGGAACTGTATTAATCTAAGCCACAAAGCATTCGCCCTTAAACTAACCAATGAAAATACACAAAGCAACTTATTTAATATCGAGTCCTAATTACGACCAATGCCCTGTTTTACAAGCGCCAGAATATGCCTTTATTGGTAGAAGTAATGTAGGCAAGTCCTCCATTATCAACGCTATTTGTGGCCAAAAGGGTTTGGCTAAAACTTCTTCTGCTCCAGGTAAAACGCAATTGATTAACCATTTTGAAATCATCAGCAATGAAGTGGTGAAAGGGCGTCAAGAAAAATGGTATATCGTTGACTTACCAGGGTACGGCTATGCGAAAGTATCTCAAAGTAGTCGACGCAGATGGGAGCAAATGATTGAGAACTATTTACGAAAAAGACCCAACCTAGTTCGTGTTTTTGTATTAATTGATTCTAGACATAGTCCACAAAAAATCGACCTTGAATTCGTGGAACAACTGTTTCAATGGGAGATTCCCTACACCCTTATTTTTACCAAATCTGACAAAGAAAAGCCAGGTGTTGTGAAGCGTAATGTGGAAGCTTTTTTTGACAGATTAAAAACCTTATTGCCCTTTTTACCAGAAGGTTTTGTGACCAGTGCAGAGAAAAAACTAGGTACCGAAGAAGTACTTGACTGCATCGCACGTTACAATTTACTTTCCAACGAAGACAAAGCATCTAAATAATATGAAAATCCTTATCCAATACATTAAGCCTTTCAAAGGCTTAGTTTTTTTAGCATTTATCCTTGCAGCAATCAACCAAACATTTTCTTTATTTGACCCGATGATCTTTGGAAAGTTAATCGATGGTTTCGCTAAGAATCCTTTTTTAGATCCTTCTGGAACAGAGCGAACTCAAGCTATGTTTTTAAAAGGTGTTGGCAATATGTTATTGCTATTAGTGGGTACCGCGATGGTGAGCAGAATTGCCAAAGCTTTCCAAGACTATATTGTAAACGTCATTATCCAAAAATTTGGCGCAGCATTGTTTACTGATGGCCTAAGACATTCTATGCAATTGCCCTATCAAGCTTTTGAAGATCAAAGAAGCGGCGAAACCCTATCTATCCTTACCAAAGCTCGTACGGATTGTGAGAAATTCATTAGCTACGTAATCAATGTGGTATTTGGAATTGTTGTAAGCGTTGTTTTTGTTTCTGTTTATGCAACCCGTTTACATTGGTCTATCATCCCGATCTATATTGGCGGCGCGAGTATGATTGCTTATGTCACGAATCTATTGAGCAAGAAAATCAAAGTCATCCAAAAAAATATTGTAAAAGAAACTACAAGCTTAGCAGGTACGACGACAGAGAGTTTAAGAAATATTGAATTGGTAAAAAGTCTTGGCTTAACCAATCAAGAAATCAATCGACTCAACAACAATACCTATAAAATATTGGCACTTGAATTAAAGAAAGTGAAAAATATTCGTTCTTTAAGTTTCATACAAGGCACGATGGTGAATGCATTGAGACAAGTGATTACGTTTACCTTAATGTGGTTGATCTTTAAAGAAATTTTAACGGTGGGTCAGTTGATCTCATTACAATTTTATAGCTTCTTTATATTTGGACCATTGCAAGAGATTGGAAGTATTATCATGAGTTATAGAGAAACTGAAGCTTCTTTGAACAACTTTGATGCATTGATGAAAAAACCAATTGATACCCCTCCAGCGAATCCAATTGCGGTTGGTGAAATTGAACAACTAGCCTTTAAACAAGTTGGATTCCAACATCAAACTGCGAATTTTAAAGCCATCGATCAAATTAGTTTTGAAGCGAAAAAAGGAGAGACCATTGCATTTGTTGGTCCATCTGGCGCAGGTAAAAGCACATTGGTAAAATTACTTGTAGGCTTATATGAACCACAAGAAGGTGAGATCTTAATGAATGGAGTCAATACCGCTCAAATTGATATGAGTGCGCTTAGAAATCAAATTAGCTTTGTCACACAGGATACGCAGCTTTTTGCTGGGACCATTCGTGAAAACTTAGCCTTCGTAGCACCCAACGCAAGCGAAGAGGAAATGCTATTGGCTTTAACCAAAGCGAGTTGTGCGAATATTTTAGACAAAGGCGGCAATGGCTTAGCTACCGTCATTGGTGAAGGGGGTTTAAAATTAAGTGGTGGTGAAAAACAAAGGCTTTCTATTGCCAGAGCATTACTAAGACATCCTCACCTATTGATATTTGATGAAGCCACTTCGTCTTTAGATAGCTTAACCGAAGAGTCTATCACAGATACCATTCGTGACTTGTCTAAAGAAAGAGAACAAATTACCATTATGATTGCGCACCGACTTAGTACGATCATTCATGCAACAAGAATATACGTGTTAGAGAAAGGGACCGTCATAGAATCCGGTAATCACCAAAGCTTATTAGAAGAAAAAGGTTTGTACTACGCTATGTGGAGACAACAAATTGGAGAACGTAAAGGGTAATATAAAAGCAACCGCATTTACTTTTCTTCTCTTTCGAATTTCTTTTTAAGGTATTCTATCACAGAAGGATCTTCTAATCCTTCCATATCACTTAATTCCAATTCGATTGCTTTTGTGCTTAATCGAATTTCAATCAAGGAAAAAAAGATAGATACTGAAAAGGCGATCAAACTTACAGCAAAAATAAATTTTGCAATTCCTTGATATTGAATGAAAATGAAAAACATAGAAAGCAAGGATAGCAACAAAGCCGCAACCCCATAAGTTTGCATTCTTTGAATTAACTTAATTCTGTATTTAAGGTTCTTAATTTGACCAAATATCACCAGTCGTTGTTCCTGTTGTTGATACTTATCGTGTAAAACCCTTACACGGTTAGACAATGCTAAAAAACGATTGGTATAGGCCAGCATAATCAGACTGATGGCCGGAAATAATAAAGCCGGGATATTAACTGATAGTTCCATGTTATAAAAATAGTTAAAATAAACCGGTATTTTTGCATCCACCCTTATGGAGAAAGAACAGTTCAAGAAAATACAACCAAGCATCCCGCAAGAACCTGGCATTTATCAATATTTTGATGATAAAGGCAAACTATTGTACGTTGGTAAAGCAAAACATTTAAGAAACCGTGTAAGCTCTTATTTTCTTTCCAATCAACATAGCTTGAAAACCATTGAGCTAGTTCAACGCATTAGTGAGATCAAATACACCATCGTCAATTCAGAGCACGATGCCTTTATTTTAGAGAACGAGCTCATTAAGAACTACCAACCTAAATACAATATCAATTTAAAGGATGACAAAACCTATCCTTATATCGTCATTAAAAAAGAGGCGTTTCCAAGGGTCTTTTTAACAAGGCGAAAAATAAAAGATGGCTCCACTTATATTGGCCCCTTTACCCATGTATTTGCCGTGCGAGAATTGATCAATCACATTAAAGAAACGATTCCATTAAGAACTTGCACCCTACCACTTACACCAAAAAATATTCAACAAGGCAGGTTTAAAGTTTGTCTGGAATATCATTTAGGCAATTGCAAAGGGCCTTGCCAGGGATTTCAGACAGAGCAAGATTATGCAGCATCCATTGACCAGGTGAAACATTTACTAAAAGGAAATGTAAAACCATTGGTGCAAAACCTCAAAGAAAAAATGCTTGCCGAAGCAACTGAGCTTGCTTTTGAAAAAGCCAACGAGACCAAGAAAAAGATAGACGAACTTGAACGCTATCAAACTAAATCAGAGATATTAACGAAGCAACAAGAAGCCATGGATGTCTTTAGTGTGGCCATGGAGGAAGATCAAGCTTATGTAAATTACCTGATGTTGCAAGAGGGGCGAATTGTACAGACACATATGTTACCGCTTAGTATTCCTTTGGAAGAGTCTAAAGAAACAGTGCTCGCATTTGCAATACATTATTTTAGGACCCAGCTCGAATCGGAAGCAAAAGAAATTATCGTACCCGTTGAGCCTTTTGAAAAAGAAAAAGGCGTTAAATATACTGTTCCAAAACTGGGAGAGAAATTACAATTATTGGCACTGTCTCAAAAGAACGTAGACTATGCTTTAAAGGATTGGAAACATAGGCAAGCTTTGGTTAAAGTAAGCGAGACTGCACCAGTGAATGAAGTATTGATTGAATTAAAGCAATTGCTTTCTTTACCTGCAGTTCCAAACCATATAGAATGTTTTGATAACTCAAATTTTCAAGGGGCCTACCCTGTTTCAGCCATGGTCTGTTTTAAAAATGGTATCCCTAGTAAATCAGATTACCGCAAATTCAATATTAAGACGGTGGTGGGCATCAATGACTTTGCCAGTATGCACGAAACCGTTTTAAGGCGTTATAGCTCCGTCTTGCAGAAAAAACAACCACTTCCTCAGTTGATCATCATTGATGGCGGCAAAGGGCAATTAAACGCCGCGCTGGATGCTTTAAAGGAATTGGGCATACAAGACAAAGTGACCACTGTAGGTTTAGCTAAAAATATTGAAGAATTGTTCTTCCCTGGAGATACCAGTTCCATCTTATTAAACTGGAATAGTCCTGCACATAATTTAGTGCGCAATATCAGAGACGAAGTACACCGTTTTGGTATTACTTTTCATAGAGCCCAAAGATCCAAAGGTGCGCTAGAGAATAGCTTAGATCATATAGAAGGGATTGGTCCAAAAACAAAAGACACTTTATTGACCTATTTCAAATCGGTCAGTAAAATAAAAAGTGCCAACCCAAGCATATTAACTGAACTCATTGGCGCTGCAAAAACGAATATATTATTGACTGCTTTTGAAAAAGAAAAGAAATAAGCAACAAGCGTGTTTTAAATAGCCCCTAATAAAAAATGCGACATCGGAATGTCGCATTTTTTATATCTAAAAGTCCTTAGGTTAATAAACCCAACGGTCTTGTTCGAAATCAAATATCTTTTGCTTGATCTTTTCACCTTCTTGTAAACGCTTGATCGGATCTTTAAACAATGCGTTCAACATCTTATCATTGTAGTTGTCTAAAGTAGACTTCACTACATAGCCATTGAAATATCGACTTTCAAATAATTCCTCCCATGTAATACGGCTAGAGATATTTCTTGGATTGTACACTTCGGCTTTTGCTAAACTAGTTCTTAGTTCAGGATAATAGACCCAGAACAACGGACGCTTCACTACTTTATTGCCAATCTGAATAGCAGCGATTGGAGCGATTCCAATGATTCTGCTATACATTCTACTTGTCTTACTATCAAATATCCATTGCTCCTTTAATCTAAATGTATAAATAGAATCTGGATTGGGCGCCAAATTGGTATTATAAATGATACTGGTGTCATATACATTTGGATCCAATACATTCTGAACCAACTGCGTGTCTAAACTTCCTTTCAAAGAAGCATTGACTTCGTCTAAGCTCAATGGTGTGGTAAATCGATCATCCACGGTTGAGAAAGGAACAACGCCGTCTTTTTCTATCGCACGCAATAACACAGCAAAGAAACGCTGATCCCCATTTTCGTCATAGGATTGATACATGAATGTTCTATTGATTTTTTCTCTCGCATCAATTTCTTCCCAAACAAACTCACTAAATAACGCATCTTCCTCTCTTAAATTTTCATACGGCAATGGCACTCTCTCTTTAACCCCTTTTCTTGAATTGGTTTCAGAGAAAAATGCATAACCGTTTCTTAAACTTCTTTTATTATTGGCGTTAAATCCACCTACTACAGTGGTGTCAATATTTTTAGTTGGCTTCACATCAGAAACAGTCGGGGCTGCTACAACTTGATTGTTCGCCAAAGGCTTGGTCACAGGTTTTGTAATCACCGTATCTTTAGTAACAGGTGTTGTTTTCTTTTTAGATCCATAAGAAAACTGAGCAGTCGCAGATAAGGTCATTGCCAAAGAGGCAAGAACCATGCAGCTTGTTTTCATTGTTATTTTCATAAAATACCCTTTTATTAATTTCAAATCGACTTTACAATTCAATTTAGGAAGATCCCTTATTGCAGAATAAAAGTGATTGTTTGATCTAATTTTCTTGATCCTCCACCTGGCTCTGACACTTTAATCTCTCCAATTGTTACGGTTGTTCCAGGTTGACATTTTCTAATTAAAGAAGTGGCCCCACCAGAAAAAGCTGGACCATTCACCTCTGCAAAATCAGGCTCATCAAATCCTTTGCCAGTAGCAATAACGATATAGGAAAGGATATTGAACTTTACGCCTTCAAAAACGAAATCTCTTAAATCTGCAATGACACCACCCTGCGCTCTAAACTTAGCAGCAGCCATATTGCCTCCAGCACTTCCTCCCACAATCGCAATTGGATCTGGAATTCGCTTCACAGGAATCGCTAGTTTTTGTGTTTGCTTGCCATCATTGACAGTCACCACTGCAGTTCCAGTTTGCGAACATGTCACTACATATTGTCCAGAACCCGCTTTCCTAATATTTGCACCTGCACCTTCTACAGTCACATTGATTTTTTCTCCACCACCTCCACCAGTAATACTTAATGGATTCTCTAAGCCCTTATAAAATACCCTTGTTTTGTCTGTAGATACCACCAATCCAGATGGGGTGCCAACCGTGAACTGTACGTCTTTTTCTACCACAGCAGTTTCACCATTTGGTTTTAAGAAAGAGATACGAACACGCTTTCTTTGAATTCCAGGTGTAGCACCTGCAACAGATTTATACACTGCAGATCCATCAGCTGCAACAGGAACCACTACCCCATCAATTGAAATAGTTGGTTTTGCCGCACTACTAAATGCACCAACGCCAGCAGTGATGACCAATTCCTCTCCTGACATTAAGTACTGAGAATTGGATGCAGCAAATGCATTGAATTGATCATATACCAATTCTACTTCGCCGATTTCTTTATGACAATACTCGACTACCTGTGCTTCTGTATTGCGAATGTCATTTTGAAATTTTGTCAAAATGGTAATTGCCGCAATTGTTGGTGTCATATTAAAATAAGCATATGCCCAATCATTTTTTGCAGCCAAATTATTAGAAGTTGGAATAGATAAATCTAATGATACAGTTGGGATCACCTCTTTTTCAATAGCAGGATCAATCGCAGCTAAATCTTGTTTGAATTGTTTTAATTTATTAAACAACTCTTCTCCTTTAGATAATCCAGACTTTTTATTTAAAAACAATCTTGTGGTTGCATCTAAATCATCTTCTTTAAACGTCTCTTTTCCGTCTTTAATTTCCAAACCTGCTTCTTCCTTTAACGCTAATTTCAAAGATTCAACATAAGCATACATTTCGTCTGCCATTGTCTTCACCTTATTGGCCTTTGGTGCCCAGATAGCAGCTTTCTCGGCGGTCTTTGGATCATTCAACTTGGACTCCAAAGATTTATAAATATCTTGATTCTTCTTTTGAATAATTACATTCGCATTCGTCAAACTTTGATCAATTGTCTTGAATGCATTTAAAATCTCGCTAGATACATTCAATGCCAAGAGCGCAGTCAACACCAAGTACATGATGTTAATCATTTTCTGCCTTGGTTCTTTAGGTAACGACATTTACGCTATATTTTATTAAGTGAATTAAAATTATTTGAGTCAACACAACTCTTGTGCTTATTTTCCTTGCATTGCATGGATCATCTTGCTATACACTTGATTCAATTGAGTCAAGTTATCAGCTAATTGTGTCATTTGCTCTTTTGTTCTTGCTGCTTCATTCACTGTAGAACTCATCGCAGTAGACATATCTTTTAAACTACCATAAAAATGATTCATCTCTTCGATCGTCTTACTCATAGACAAGAATTGATTGTTCAAATTCTTTAGTCCTTCTGTAGAGCTATTGATGGTACCCAAATTGTTAGACACCTCTTGCACTGTTTTTTGAACACTATTTAACGCATGAACCAATTCAGTTGCATCTACTTTGCCGCCACCCATTGCACTGCCACCATGGTCTACTGGAGGAGGAGGTAAGAACGCATAAATGACAAATATTCCAGCCTCTGTCAACAAGCCCACTATCAACGCCCAATCGGCCCAAGATAAGTGGATGATTTTAGCCAATGCTCCAAGGATTACAACAGCAGCACCTAAAGAGATGATGACGTTTACGATCTTATTTGTTCTTTCTGAAATTGTCTTTGCCATTAGGAAAATTTATAAAATTAAAAGTTTGTTGATTGTTTGTATTGACCAGTTTAATTGACTCTTGGTGCCATTGAAAGCACACATCTAAATCCGATATAAGATTTTGCTGTGTCTTGGTATTCATAGTTGCGTGAACTCACTTGACAATTGTATGCGATGTCTTTCCAAGATCCACCTCTGATTACTTTTCTTTTCATCAACACAGGATCTGTGTCTTTGGCATTGTATTGCACATCTGGACTAAAGTCTCCAAAGAAATTATAGCTTCCTTCGTAAAATACGGAGCTTGTCCACTCGGCTACATTACCTGCCATGTCAAACAACCTGAAATCATTTTCAGTGTAGGCTTTCACTTTAGTAGTATAGATATTGTCGTTCTTCGCATCGCCACCAAAATAATCCCCTCTTCCTGGTTTAAAATTGGCTAACAAGCGGCCTTCTTTTGTTCTTGTATAAGGAGAACCCCAAGGGTACATTGCATTTGATTTCGAATTGCCTCTTGCAGCATATTCCCATTCAGCTTCTGTTGGCAATCGATAGATCCCGTCAATCTTTTGATCAGCTCTACCTGGCTTACCAGCATAATAATCGCTGTTATTTGTTCTCCAATGTGTGAACGCAACTGCTTGTTTCCAAGTCACACCCACCACAGGATATTCATTATAGGCAGCATGACTAAAATACAATCTAGTCAAAGGCTCATTGTAAGAATAAGAGAAATCACGCATCCAAACCAATGTGTCTGGATAAACAGGTTGATTCACGCTGATTAAATAATCTCCAAGTGATTGCTCTAGTCCCTTAGATGCTTTTGCTGCAGCTTTTAAATCAACAAAAGAATACTTGTAAATTAATTTATTGGGGTCTATTTCTATTCTACCCTGAATACGGTTATCGGGACTTAATAAAAGTTCATTTAACTTTTCCAAAACTGCTCTACTATTCTGATTGATTCTTGCCGCTCTAGCCCAATCCACACGAATAGTGTCTTCGTTTTGGTTGATACCTCCACCATAAATTGCTAAATACTTCAATGAATCGGCAACATACTTCACAAATCTTCTGTACTGTTCGTTGGTAACCTCCGTTCTATCCATCCAGAAACTTTGGACAGATACTAATTTCTTACGGTTCACCATGGAAAGATCCATTTGCTCGTCACTTGCTCCCATGTAGAAAGATCCACTCGGGATGGATACGGTCTGAGGATCTAAGCGTTTTGCACTGCTATTACGTTTACCCTTTTTTGGTGGCGCAAATGCAATCACAGCGAGTGATAAAATCAAAATGCTCAAGGCCGCAATGGGGAAATTGATCCTTCTATTTTTTAAAAATGGTATCATATTGGTTTAGAACGATTTTTTTTACAAAAAATTACATTTAAGGGGTAAAATTAACATATTGATTATATTCTAATTTTAGCTCTAAATGTGTTGATTTTCACTTGTTTTAGAACTTGCAAATTAAGACATTAGTTGTTAGATATTTGCTAAAATAAGGCCTAGGTCACCCGTTGGCTCGGAACAACTGTTGTTTTTACACATAAAATATTGATTATCAATATCTTTTTTGTCTTTTAAGAGTGGAATTTGGTCATCTTGAACTTGACTTGTTAGTCGTATGGTATGGGGCAAAAAGGGCTCCATCAAAGAAGGCAAGCTTTCATGAACTGTAGGCCCTACACCAACCAATTCGATCATACCAGTTGCCATTTGGTAAAAACTTTGGGCCCAATAGCCAAAAGAGCCAGGATATTGGAGCAACGATTTTCGCATAGACTCCATCATGAGCTCGGCTTGCGAGGTCCATTTTGGTAAGTCAAAAACAAGCCCGAGATAATTTAAGCTTGAACATATAAGCGCATTACCACTTGGTTGTGCCCCATCATAACTTTCTTTTTTTCGAATAATCACATCCTTCTGATAGGAGGCAGTATAGTAAAAATAGAGTCCCTCCTCGTCTATAAAATGCTCCAGCACATAGTCCATCCATTTTTTGGCCTTGTGCAAATAACGCGCATCCCCGGTGATTTCCTGCAATTGAATATATGCCTGTATCAAATGGGCATAATCATCTAAAAAAGCCATCGCCTTTGGCGTTCCGTTTGCGATACTATGGTAAAAATAATGTTCACTAGTATGATACATATTTGCTTCCATCCATTGTATGCTTTCAATAGCTGCATCTTTATAAAGTACATTTCCAGTAGCGGCATAAATTTTACTTAACCCAACAATACACATCGCATTCCAACCTACAATAACTTTATGATCCAATGCTGGACGAATCCTAATTGCACGAGCATCAAATAATTTTTTGATTTCATTTTGCCATGCAGGTGCCCATTCCGCTTCTATCTCATTTTGTGTCCAAAGGATATTGGTATGTTCCCAATTGCCCTCTGGCTTAACCTGATAATAGGCAATAAAAGCATCAAATAAAGCAGGGTCAATGATTGCCTGTAGTTCGGCATAAGACCAAGTATAAAACTTTCCTTCAACCCCCTCAGAGTCTGCATCTAAAGCAGCATAGTAACCACCTGCTCCATTGAATAATTCTCTTTGTAAAAAGTTAAAGGTTGCATGGATCACATTCAGGTAGATTGGCTTTTTTGTGATCTGATAAGCTTCGGCTAGAATCCCTAAAATCAAGGCATTGTCGTATAACATTTTTTCAAAATGGGGTGCCTGCCACATGGCATCTACGCTATATCTTGAAAATCCACCCCCCACATGATCATAGATTCCACCTTGAATCATTTTGTCAATCGATCTTATCGCATGCACGATGGATGCTTGGTCTTTATTTTGAAAATAATTTCTAAACAAGACTTGTATGGAAAAAGTTTGTGGAAATTTTGGTGCCACTCCAAATCCGCCCCATTGCGTATCCGCATTTTGCAATAACCTCTGCGCAATCAATTGGAATTCATCATTGGTTGCTACTGCCTCAGTTGATTCAATTTGCTGTGCTTTAATATTTGTCTGTAAAAGGTGTTGCGTCAAATGCGTGGCTTGTTCCACTAATTTATCTCGATTGTTTTCAAAAGCAGCTTGTACCCCTTTTAACACCTCCATCCATGAAGCACGGCCTTGCATTGCGATTGGTGGGAAATAAGTACCTCCGTAAAAAGGCTGCCCATTGGGTAATAAAAAAATATTCAATGGCCAACCGCCAGATCCTGTCATCGCTTGGAGCGCATCCATATAAATATGGTCCACATCTGGACGTTCCTCCCGATCCACTTTAATATTGATGAAATGGGTATTCATGTAATCAGCCACTTGCTCATCCTCAAAACTTTCGCGCTCCATTACATGACACCAATGACATGCAGCATAACCAATACTTAGTAAAATGGGCTTGTCAGCAGCCATTGCATTAAGCAATAAATCTTCCGACCATGGCTTCCATTGCACAGGATTGTGTGCATGTTGTAATAGATAAGGACTGGTCTCCTTGATTAAATCGTTGGTGAACTTTTTATTGGCACTCATAAGAGTGCAATTTAGTTTATTTCTTTTTAGATACTTGTGCTAAAAACTGATCAAGGCCAGCAAACATACTAGACACTTGTGGACTTGGTACTTTAATTTGTAAGCTCAACCCCGCTTCTTCAATTGCCTTACAAGTGTTTGATCCGAACGCAGCTAAGGTTGTTCCGTTTTGCACAAATTCGGGTTGATTGTCATATAGACTTTTTAAACCACTCGGTGTGAAAAGGCATATGATATCAAACTGGTGGTCTTGTAAGAGTGGCTTAATGTCACTACTTACAGATCGGTACATATAAGCTAAGTCAAAAGTACAGGCATGGTCTTTTAACCAATTCACGATTTCGTTATCCTGTTGATTTTCGCTACATACATAAAGAAATTTTTCATTTGCTTTATGCTTGTTCAATACATCAAACAGTTTTTTATTGGTTCCGTCAGCACCAAAAAATACTTTGCGCTTTCTGTACATGATAAATTTTTGCAAATACAAGGCAACAGACTCCGTGATACAAAAATATTTTGTGTCTTGACTAATGTTGATCTTTAATTCATCGCAGGTTCTGAAAAAATGGTCTATGGCATTTTTACTTGTAAAAATAACAGCAGAATAAACAGGGATTTCAATTTTAGTTTTTCTGAATTCTTTTGCACCGATTGGCTCTAATTCAATAAAAGGTTTAAAAAACAAAGTCACATTGTACTTTCTTTCTAAATCAAAATAAGGTGATTTTTCACTTTCAGGCTTTGCTTGTGAAATTAGAATCTTTTTAATGGACTTAGTCGCAGCTGCCTTTTTTTCTCCACTCATTTCTTTTGCCATTTTACGCTTTCTACTTTAGTAAGTTCCTCCAAAATATTGTACTATAAATTTATATAGAATCAACAATGGTAGTATTTCGAAAGCACAAAGGTAAAGAAAAAAATGAAAGGAGGAGATATGTAATTTATTCCTAACAGATGTTAATGAAAACAGGTATCTGTAGAGTATTAAAAGGACCAATAACAAGCCTGCCCCACCAATTGCAAATGGATGTAAATAGGGCTTTGCAAAAGCCAAGATTAAAATAAAAGGAATCAGGAGTATGCCAAGTACTTTATTGATTAAAAAAACTACGAAAATATAGGTCTGGACAAGGTCTTTTGTGTTAAACACATAGCCCGCAATAGTTAAACAAATGTATTTTCCAATATACAATCCTATGAAGAACAAACACATATACAAGTACCCTTCCCAAAAATTGATCGGCAATAGATGCCCATTGAAAATTATTAAAGTAGCCATCAAAGAAAAGCTCATTATAAAACTAATGTTCATGACTAAGGATGCGGTACTATTTTGCAAAAGCTGCTCCCTGTTTTGCATCATTCTTAAAGAGGACTGACTAAATTGACTGAAAAGTTTAGGAATGTATTGAGGGAAAATATTGATGATAAACCCATACAAAAGCAACAAGCCAATGATTGCATAAAAAAGTAAATCCTTATCGGGTAAAGAAAATTTTTGTTCTATTTTATACAACACATCCCCCGCATTTGCCAATGTTGCTTTTTGATTGTACAATTGATATGCATTCTTTTTTTGTGCATAGAAATTTCGATACAATTGCGTCAGATTAAAACTACTGTCTTTGGGATCTCTTGGAATCGATTGTAAATACCATGCATCTGCTTGAATAAATGTTTTTGGTATAATGGGCACATATTGTATCCACAATGTATCCTTCACCAATACACTATCTTGCACCATTGTGCTTGTGTCCATCGCTGCCAATCCGGTATCTTTTTGACTTACTTGCTTCACAAGGGTAAAGCTGGACAATATAAAAAGTCCAACGAAGGCAAAGGAGAATTTCTTTAGTTGAGCTAGCATCTGCTGCAAAAATAAGTATACTAATGCAGAATTAAAGAACAATGCCTAGCTTTGTTGGTAATTCTACTTATGGCAGGCATCTATCTTCATATCCCTTTCTGTAAAAAAGCTTGTCACTATTGTAATTTTCACTTTTCTACACAGACAACACATATACAAGCATTCGTAGATGCACTCCTTCATGAAATTGAACTTCAGCAAGGCTATTTAAATGAACCCATTCAGACCATCTACTTTGGAGGTGGCACGCCCTCTTTACTCAATGAGTCACAATTAAAATCAATTGTAGATGCCATTAAAACACATTTTGAGGTAGCTGATACTATTGAATGCACCTTAGAAGCCAATCCTGACGACATGAGCCCAAGCAAATTGGCGGCATGGAGACAATTAGGATTCAACCGATTAAGCATTGGTATTCAGAGTTTTCAAGCACCTGCATTGACTTGGATGAATAGAGCACATTCAGTTGAACAATCACATGCTGCAATTGTAATGGCAAAAGCTGCTGGTATCCACAATTTAAGTATCGACCTGATTTATGGTACGCCCACTTTAACGGATGAAGGATTGATGGCAGATTTAGACTGGATTAACCAATATGAAATCAATCATGTATCCTGCTATGCCCTAACCGTAGAGGATAAAACAGCTTTAAAAAAACTCATCGAAAAAGCGCAAATAGAAGATGTCGATCCGGAAAAACAGGCAAGACATTTTGAAATAGTATCGTCAAGATTAGGAGCAATGGGCATGGAACATTATGAGATTTCAAATTTTGCAAAACCTGGTTTTAGAAGTCAGCACAATAGTCATTATTGGTCTGGCAAAGCCTATCTTGGATTGGGGCCCTCCGCTCATTCATTCAATACCATTTCTAGGCAATGGAACATTGCAAACAATGCCTTGTATGTGCAAAGCATTTTACTTGATCAATTGAATTTTGAAATCGAATACTTATCAGATGCTGACCGATACAATGAATACATGATGACTAGTCTTAGGCGTATGGAAGGATTTGATCTTGATTTAATTCAAGCAAAATTTGGAGACCGCTATTATCAACATAGCACTGAAATCTTAGAAGCCATGCGTCCTAAAAACTTTTTTCAACAAAATGGAAATTGCTACACTTTAAATGCAAAAGCAAAATTCTTAGCAGATGGTATTGCCGCTGATTTCTTTATACTAGTATCTGCTCAATCTTCTTAAAAGTGGCCCCTGGCTCTGCCCCTTCCCATAAAATTTGATACACTGCATCCATAATTGGCAGATTCACTTTCAAAGTTTGATTCATTGTATGAATACACTTGCTTGCATTGTACCCCTCTGCAACCATGTTTAATTCAAGCTCTGCCGCTCTAACAGAATATCCCTTACCAATCATATTGCCAAAGGTTCTGTTTCTGCTATGCAAAGAATAGCAGGTGACTAATAAGTCGCCTAAATAAACTGATGCATTGTGGTTTATTGAACTACAATTTGTTCCTTCCTTATCTAAAATTTCTTTCAATAGGATTTGCATTTCATTTGCACAATTCGCTATAAATACACTCAAAAAATTATCACCATACTCTAGTCCATGCGCAATACCCGCTCCCAAGGCATAGATGTTTTTTGCCACACCCGCATATTGAACACCCATGACGTCTTTATTGACAATGGTATTAATGTAATCTGATTTAAAATAACCCGCTATCCATGCTGTCTTAGCTTCGTCTACACCTGAAAAAGTCAAATAGGACAACTGTTCAGAAGCGACTTCCTCTGCATGACTTGGACCTAACAAGGTAAAGTATTGTTCAATCTTGAATTTGAATTGTTGCGCTAACCATTGATTCAATAAAATATTGTGCTTAGGTAAAACCCCCTTTACTGCCGAAATGATCAATTTGTCTTTTAGGTCTTCTGCATCTAATGTAGAAAGCGTTGATTCAATATGAATAGATGGTACAGCAATAATTAAGATATCAGATTGCGCTACAACCCATTTGATATCAGTTGAGAACGCAATTTGTTGCACGTCGAAATAGGCATTTCTTAAATAATGACGATTGTGTTTCCTTTTTACAAAGTAATCGATATTGGCTTCTTGCCTCACCCACCAAGTAATTTGGTTACCATTATCAGTAACAATCTTAGCAATAGCTGTAGCCCAACTACCACTACCAATAATACCAATTCGCTTATGTTCCATTTCACAAACATATGAAATTCATAAAAAAAGGGGCGCATTTTTTATATGCGCCCCTTTTTAAGGAAGATTTTATACTATTGTCCTTATTTTTTCTCTTCGAATAATTTTTCCTTTGTCACTACTTTCACTAATGAGCCATCTTTTAAAGTCTTGCTTACAATGCTGTAAGGACCAGTGATCACTTGATCTCCCACCTTTAATCCAGACACTTCTATAAAGATTAAGTCCTGAATGTCTGTCTTTACTTTAACCATTTTCACCTTATTGTCTTTTTGTAAAATAAAGACCACTTCATTTAATTCTTCTTCCTTTGTAGGCTCTTTTTCAGATCCGTTATTGGATTTGTTAGAGACTTTAGTGTCTTTTCCTTGACCTTCACTGTCTCTTGTTGTAACCGCATTCAAAGGCACAGAAATCACATTTACTTTAGACTTAGTTTGAATGTCTGCACTAGCAGTCATACCTGGTCTAAAAGGGAATATGGCATTCTCTTGAATCAAGTCTGCATAACTATCTGTCAATAAACGAATATGTACTTTATAGTTCGCTACTTCAGCTGCTGCACTAATGCCTGATGCTGCAGTGATTGGATTTGCAATCTTGTATACAATCCCTTTGAATTTTCTATTATTATACGCATCTACTTCAACCAATGCCGTATCGCCTAATTTTACTTTAGTGATGTCGTTCTCTCCTACATCTACTCTTACTTCGATGCTCTTCATATCTGCAACACGCATCATTTCGGTACCTGCCATTTGTGCAGTACCAACAACACGCTCTCCTTTCTTTACATTCATCAAACTAATGATGCCATCCATTGGAGAAACAATCGTTGTTCTAGCTAAGTCTTTTTCTGCTCTAGCTAATTGGGCTTTCACCCCTTGCACCTGCGCTTCACCACTTTTAATAGACTCCTTAGCTGCATTGTAACTAGATTCTGCAGCACGGTACGTTTGTTCAACCTGCTCGTATTCTGCTCTTGATACAATCTTATCAGTAAATAATTTTTTGTAACGCTCGTAAGCAGCTTTTGCATTTTCGTACCCATTCTTTAACCCACTTAAGCTTGCTTTTACATTTTCATATTGCGCTTTCACTTGGTTCACAGATGCAGTAACTTGATCTCTTTGAGAAGAGTAGATATCTGCATAGATTTTCGCCAAAACTTGACCCTTTGTCACTTTTGCACCTTCTTCTACAAATAAGCTAACAATCTCTCCAGAAATATCTGGGCTAACTTTTACTTCAATTTCAGGATACACTTTACCACTTGCATTTACAGACTCAGTGATGGTTCTTAGTTCCACTTTTTCAACCGTCACTTCTGTGCCTTGTTCTTTCCCAATGACGCCAGCTTTTTTTAGTCCTACTAGCAATACTACTAGTGCAACAAAAACTACGATACTCCAAATGATTTTCTTATTCATTTTATTTATTTTACGATGCGATTAAAAGATTAAAGAGAAAGCGCTTCTCCTTTATAAAACTCAAGTAATTTAATTCTAAATACATACTCATACTGAGCTGACTTATAATTTACTTTAGCCTTTAAAAAATTATTTTGATTATTTAACAATTCTATCGTTCCCAACAAACCCAATTCATAACGTTTTGTTGCAAAGCTATACGCCTTCTCTGCAGAGCTAACCGCCTTTTGAGTGGCATTCAACTTATTGAACGCGACTACCGCATTGGTATATGCAGCATAAATATCCTGCTTCAATTTTCTTTGCGCATTTTC
The DNA here is from genome assembly GCA_943324415.2 of Sediminibacterium ginsengisoli. Taxonomy (GTDB): domain Bacteria; phylum Bacteroidota; class Bacteroidia; order Chitinophagales; family Chitinophagaceae; genus Sediminibacterium; species Sediminibacterium ginsengisoli_C. Next base: position 47,818 of record CALPLN020000001.1, read on the forward strand.
TTGTTGTAAACTAACAGATTGGTAATTTAACTTAGACTGCTGATACGCTGTTTTAGATTGATTGGCATTGAAAATTGGAATAGACAATTGGAATCCGAAATTCTGTCCAAAGTTATTGTCCAACTGCTTTCCCCATCCCTTCCAGATATTGCTGAAATCTCTATTACTTGTAATGGTATTGTATAAAGGACTTTGTACATAATACTTAGCAGCTCCAACAGTCACAAATGGGCTTGTTGGTGAAATATTGCTAAATCCAGCAGACTCAACTCCACTGATGTACTTGAATGAATTGGAAAAATTCGAACTCAATGAATAACCAAAACTTAATGTTGGATAAAAACCCGCTTTAGCGACAAGACGATTTTTTTCTGCTGCTTTTAAACGAAGATTGGCCGCTTTGATATTCGGTAAATTTTGCTCTGCAACACCAAATACATAATCTGGTTGCAAGTCTGCAAAACCTTGTAATTTAATTTTATCTACTGGTTGTACATAGACCTCAAATGATTCTGCTGCATCTAAATTCAACAATGCTTTTAAACTTAATTTGCTTTGTTCCACATTGGAGATGGCAGTAATATAATTACTACTATCATTTGCCAATTGCGTTTCTAATTCTAATAAGTTAATCTCTGGCAACAAGCCCACTTCTACACGTTTTTTTGTAGCAGCAAGTTGCTCTGTAGTTTGTGTAATTTGAATTTTAGCTATTTCAGATTGTTCGATAGTAGACAATACCTGCAAATAAAAGGTAGCCACATTCAATGAAATGTCATTAGACGCAGTTTGAAGATCAGCGATACTAGCTAACCAACTATAATTGCTTGCAGCAGCTGAATTTCCTAATCTGTTGTTGTTATACAACTGAACCCCACCGTTTACACCAAAATTATTATACAAAAATTGTGTAGTGGTGAAAGCGTTCGTCACAGGGTCAATAGAACGTCCTAAACGCATCCCCAAGCCAGAAGAACCACTCATTGTAGGCAACTGATTGTTTTTGGCCTGATCTGCTTGTAGTTTAGCCAATCTTGCTTGAATATCTGCTTGTTGAACCGAGATATTGTGCTTGACAGCATACTCTACACAGGTTCTAAGATCCCATTGCTTTGGATTTTGAGCCTTCAACGACATCGTGAACACAAGAAAAATAAAAGAAAAAATGTATTTCATTGTTGGTATTGATAATTATAAATTCCTATTATACAATACAAAAGTAATGCAATCGGAAAGAGTTGTCTAATTTTTAGACAAACGGACTTCAAATTGGCTGAACAGCTATGGGTGGGTATAAAAGGCTAAGGACTTGACTAAGCAGTCTTTTTATAGTAGAAGATGCGGTACAATACCAAAACAATGGCCACCAAGATGACGGCAGTCAGCGCTGCATAAGGCTTATCAATCACAACTGCCACTGCCACAAAAGCGTAAGAAAGCACGAAAAGAACACAAAATAGAGGCGTCCAACGCTTTAATCCACCTGTAACAGAGGCATCCCCCTGCTTTTTACGTCTTAATATAAGTAGCGTAGCAGCAGAAGTACTCATCCCTAGGCAATCCAAGAAGATGCTAAAACTTAATACATCATCTACCCCTTTACCAAAAAAAGTAATCAAGATGGTTGTAATGGCAAAAACAGTTAATCCAGGAACTAAAGCATCTGTTTTTGAATGCTTTTTTTGAAATACTGCAGGCAATACTTTATCCTCGCTCATCGCAAACATCACCCTTGGATTACTCATTAATATGACATTCACGTAAGCCAATACACTTAAGACCATCGCGAAGTCAAAAACTTTGGCACCTAATTTGCCAAACCATGCTTCAAATAAAAGCGATCCAATCGCATTTGCGTTTTTTATATTATCAAAACCAATCACTTTTACATACGTATAATTGATTGCTAAGTATAAAAACAACACCAACAAAATACCAATCACAATACCTCTTTGCATGGTCTTTGCAGAACTAACTTCTGCACCAAAATTAATTGTTTGTTGATATCCTCCGTAGGTAAAAAATACCGCCACTAAACTGACCATCAATAACAATACCCCATTGGTGCCATCATACACATACACTTTACCTTCATTGAATCCATGCGGCGCCACACTCACCCCTTTAAATAATGAGGTAATCAATAAAAGAATTAAACTAATTTTTACAACCATCAACACATTCTGCGTTCTACTACTTGTTTTTAATCCTAATAAATTAACGATATAAAATAGTCCAACCGAAAAAGAGGCGACCCCAATATTGAATAAAGTGCCAGAAGGTCTTCCAAATAATAAATCACTCACATAATCTGCACCAATTAATGCCACTACCGCTAAAGAAGCTGCATTGCTAATTAAAATCAATACATTAATCGTAAAACCCACACCTGGGTGATAGCAATGTGCAAAAACTTTATAGTAACCTCCCATCACAGGTAAGCGCTGTCCAATTTCCGCATAGGTTAAAGCACCAAACAAAGCAATGATGCCTCCAATGATCCAAGCACTAAAGAAAATGAGTGGCGTGCCAGACTTAGCAGCAATGGTAGCAGGGGTTTTAAAAATACCCATCCCAATCACTAAGCTTACCACAATCATGGTTAGGCTAAAAAAATTGATGCTTTGTTTTGCTCTTGTACTCATACTAATTCGCTTTAAACATTTTCTTAAATATAAATGTAGCAAACTTATTGGGAGTTTTCAACAATGAGTTGATAATTAAATCATCCCACTATTTTAAAAGAGAATAAGTTTGTTACAGATTAGGTTCATGTAAATGATTAAAAGGGAATCCCGTTCAAACCGGGAGCTATTCCCGTAGCTGTAAGTTCGATGTGAAAGCATCAAGACAATTCCACTGAAGCAATTCGGGAAGGATGTCTTTGAGAAGAACGAGCCAGAAGACCTGCCTGATTGATAGAAATCAACAGCTTTCGGGTAAAAAGCAAGGATTGTATTATATTTTGGCTTGCCAAAATCTCTTATGGTTCTCTTATTCCAGGAAGCTCATTGTTCACTCAAAAAACAAAACAATGAGCAAAAAAATCATCACGCTCTCGGTGTGCCTTTTCGCCACCACAAGCCTAGTCTTTGGGCAACAAAAAGACACCACTAAAACAACCCAATTGGAGGATGTCATTGTGACTGCCAATAAAATTGAGCAGAAACAAAACGGAACAAGTAAAGTCATCACCGTAATTACAGCAGCGCAAATTCAACAAAATGCAGGAAGAACCATTGCACAAGTGTTGAACGAACAAGCCGGATTAAGCTTGCCAGGGACTTTAAGCAATTTAGGAACTGTACCCAGTATTTACATGCGAGGTGCGGCTTCTGGAAGAACATTGATTTTATTAGATGGCGCACCTGTTGGTGACCCTTCCATGATCAGCAATGAATTTGACTTGAACCTTGTTCCATTGAACCAAGTGGAGCGTATTGAAATCTTAAAAGGTGCACAAAGCACCCTATATGGTTCTGACGCGATTGGCGGTGTCATCAATATCATTACAAAATCAAAAGGAGTGCCGTTTGTGACAGGCGCATTAAGCTATGGTAGCTATGGTACCAAACAAGGCAACTTACAGTTCAATAGCAATATCAAGAAATTGAATTATACCATTGGATTTGAAAATCAAAATGCAGATGGTTTTTCTTCAGCAAAAGATATCACCAATAAGGCCAACTTTGATAAAGATGGCTATCAGAACAATAGCTTTTTTGTGAAGGCTAAATACCAGATTGATTCACTTTGGAACTTGCAGGTATCAAGCAGAAAAACCGCTTACAAATCGGCCATTGATTATGGTGGCTTCAAAGATGACAAAGACAACGAATTCAAAAATGCTACCACTGTGAGCGGACTTGTTTTGCAATATAAAAAAGCTAAAACAACTTTTCAAGTACAATACCAGTTTACCACTCAAGACAGAACTTATTTGAATGATAGCACAGATAGAGCCTACTTGATTTACGAGAACAATCAATATGCAGGAAAGACCCATTTTGCAGACGTCTTTTTATCTACGCCAATCCATAAAAATGTACAATGGATTGTTGGTACAGATTTTAGATATGGATCTTACAATCAAACCTATGCATCCATTAGCCAATGGGGGCCCTACAATGATGCATTTAAAGACACCTTCCAATTTCAGAACGCATTGTATACATCGGTTTTAATCACTGACAATACAAAAAAATGGTTACTAGAATTAGGTGGAAGATATAACAACCACAATCGTTTTGGCAACAACCAAACATTCACATTGAATCCTTCTTATGCATTGAATGACCAAGTACGTTTGATTGCAAGTGTATCCACTGGATTTAAAGCACCATCCCTTTATCAAATTAGCTATAATGACCAATTAAAAGCTGAAACTTCATTCAATACAGAGTTCGGTATATCATTTAGAAAAGGACAAGTATTCGCGAGGGCAGTCTACTATAACAGAAAGATTGAAAACGGAATTGATTACAATTATATCGATTATAACTTCTTTAATTTTATCCAACAAAAAGTACATGGAATAGAGATTGAAGTACAACATCCTATCAATGATCAGCATCAGTTTTCAGCGAACTATACGCTAATGAATGGACAAGAAACCAATCAAAATAGGATCACCACCACCGATACGATTACATATAATTATTTATTAAAAAGACCAAAACATAGCTTGAATCTTCAATGGCAGTATACCATCAATAAAAAATGGAATGCTAGCCTAACAGGAAGATTCATTAGCGAACGTAAGGACGTGGGCGGTTATGCTACTCCAGATGTGACATTAGGATACTATACCCTATTAAATGCAAGTTTGCAATACAAATGGAGCAAGCGTATAGTCTTATTTGCGAATGGACAAAATCTACTCAACGACAACTTTAGTGAAATCAGTGGCTACAATGCCATTGGGAGGATGGTGCAATTTGGAATAAGACTCCAATTTTAACTTAGACTAATTAGAATGGGTTAGTAAATTGCATAAAAAAGCTTTGTATCTTCATACAAAGCTTTTTTTATGGTATTCAAAATAGACGAACTCCTTACAATTGTCTTTACTTTATTCGCTGTGATTGATATTGTGGGATCTATCCCATTGTTGATCTCAATGAAAGAAAAAGTGGGGGTCATTAAATCCTTTAAAGTAACCTTGATCTCTGGTGGATTAATGATCTTATTCTTGTTTTTAGGAAAACCGTTTTTGCAAATACTAGGATTGGATGTAAAGTCCTTTGCCGTAGGAGGATCTATTGTGATTTTTCTATTAGGATTAGAAATGGTATTAGGTCATGAGATATTTAAAGGTGATAAAAACGAACACTCCGGAGCAGTTGTGCCTATTGCATTCCCAATTATTGCAGGGAGTGGCACATTGACTACGATTATGTCCTTAAAGGCCAATTATGAAGAATCCTATATTGCAGCAGGGATTATTATTAATTTAGTGATAGTCTATATTGTATTAAAATCCCTGAACTTTATTGAACGTATGCTTGGCCCAGGAGGCTTATTGGCTGTTCGTAAATTCTTTGGTGTAATCTTATTAGCCATTGCGGTTAAAATCTTCTCAAGCAATATCGCAGCATTGAAGAAATAAAAAATTACAAACTCAATTTAGCCTGAAGTACATAATTTCTACCAAGCGAAGAAATACCACTTGCAAAATATCGATAATTTAGGTCGGCTATGTTTTCAATTTGAAAACTTAAGCTTACTTTTTTATTCACCTGATAGCTTGTGTTGATATTCCAAATTTGCCAACCCGGCATTCCATCCTTAGTGGCGTATATTTCGTTGTCTTCTCCATTTAAATTGTAATCCGCAATACGCTTCCAACCATTAAACACCGTGAATAGTTCTGCCGAATACTTCTTTATATCATGCTTCAATCCAATCCTCCCATAGGCTGGAGGGATATGGTCTAAAGGCATTTCTGTATTGGAGCCATTCGTCGCAGTGTGCTTATAATTACCTTTTGTATAAGAATAGGTTGCAGCTAAAATGGTATTAGCAGTTAGATTTACAGACCCATTTACATTAAAGCCATACACAACTGCTTTTGCCTTATTCTGCGTTGCATATACATCGCTCATTACACCTTGATAAAGGATCTTACTGGCATTGTTCCATTTGAATTGATCTACCACCAACGCATTTTTAAACCAGGTGTAAAAAAGAGAAGCACCAATACTATAGGTAGCAGCTGTTTTTGATATATTCAATTCTGCATTATATGTATACTCTGGTTTTAAGTCTTTGTTAGGAACAACTACATATCCAGTCCTAGTATCAAATACTTTAGTTAAATCATCCACATTGGGCGCTCTAAAACCACTACTTACCCCAAATGCAACTCTTAATCCATCTGTCCCATTGTAGGTCATCCCTAAGTTGCCCGTAACTGCAGTATTATTTTGTTTGGCATCCGTAAATGGAAAATGCATCAGCGCCGTGTCTTTGAAGTTTGCATTCAATTGCACATTGTTCATACGTATGCCACTATTCAATACCCAATTGCCTACCAAAAACTGAGTATGTTGCGCATAAATTGCATGATTGGCCATATTGGTTGGCCCATCACTATACCTTGTTGTAATCGGAGTGCGCATATTAGTTGAAATATTATTTCGATAAGCTGTGGAGCCCACTATATTATAATATGACTCCATGCCAAGATGCAGTTCACTTGATTTTCCAACATGCAATAGATCCATGTTTAACCCGACTAAATCAACCGCTTCAAACCTGTAATCCTTGTTATTTGACTTGAACTTTCTACTTATCCTACTCTCCTCTAAATGCTGGTAGTTGACATTCGCAGTGAACTCCTGAAAATAGCCATTCAATTGCTCTTTAGTCAATTTATACCCAACCATATTTCGAACC
>CALPLN020000002.1 GCA_943324415.2 Sediminibacterium ginsengisoli
CTCAACAAACTATCGTAATTCAACAGGATAGGATAAAGGCAATTGGACAGATCAATGCTATTCAAAAAAAGTTTAGCGCTAAATTAATCATAGACGGCACTGGGAAATTTATCATGCCTTCTTTATGGGACATGCATGTACACTTTGGAGGTGATACATTGATCGCGGAAAATAAATTACTGCTTCCCTTATATACGGCAATGGGTATTAGCCATGTTCGAGATTGTGCTGGTGATATAAGTGATTCAGTAATTGCTTGGAAAAAAGCTATCCAAGAAAACAAATTACAAGGTCCAAATATTTTCACCTCTGGTCCAAAATTAGAAGGCATTCATTCTATTTGGCCTGGCGACTTAGAGATAGGCGACGAAGCTGGTTTGAGCAAAGCACTAGATTCGCTTCAGAAATTACAAGTAGATTTTGTAAAGATTACAGACAATACGCTGGAACCAAACTTATTTTTGAAAAGCATCCAGGCTGCAAGAAAAAGAGGATGGCAGGTTACTGGACATATCCCGGCAACGATGACTGTTGCCACTTATGCCAATGCTGGCTTATCCGCTATAGAGCATATTGGTTATTTGCAAAGAGCTGCGTCGGATAAAGAAGATAGTATCACACAGTTAAGGGCAGCAGGTAAGATTAATAATAAAGAAGCCGCTGTTTTGTATTTAAATACGTTCAATAAAGAAGTGGCTATACAAAAGTTCAAAAATTTAGCAGCCAATGGTACTGCTGTTGTTCCTACCATCAATGGAAGTTTTAAAACCACTTATTTAGACCAATTCGATTTTACAAAAGACGACTATTTAAGATACCTTGGACCGGCATTAAAAAGAACCTACGCATGGCGAATCAACAGAGCAGCCAATGACAATGCAGAGGCGATTCAATTTAGGCATGCTAACTTTGAAGCTGCAGCGAGTTTACTGCCTATCTTATACAAAGCTGGGGTCACAATTTTAGCAGGAACGGATGCAGGTTATTTAAACTCATTTAACTATCCCGGACTTGGCATGCACGAAGAGTTGGCAATGATGGTAAAGTATGGCCTGACACCTAGAGAAGCTCTCTTGTGTTCCGTCGTAAATGGGCCTGCTTTTTTTGGATTGCAAAATGACTATGGTGCAGTAGCGGAACATAAAAAAGCAGATTTGATCATTCTGAACGCCAATCCACTTGTGCAAATTCAAAATACCAGAACTATTGATGGCTTTATCCGCAACGGCAAATACTTAGATAGGAAAAATTTAGATAATTTGTTGCAGCATGTATTGAAGGAGATAAGTGTATTAAAATAATACCCACTAATAGTATACGGTTTAATTCAAATGCTGGTACTCCTTTGGGGTAGATCCAACTTGTTGTTTAAAGCATCTTGTAAAATGTTGAGGGTATTTAAAGCCTAATTCCCCTGCAATTTGGTTGACTGACTTATCTGTCTTATTTGCCCTATATCCTTCATGTTTTCAGGGTGAAAGAGGGTGTGAAGCATTAATACCTATATTTGCATTTGTAAAAACGCATATATGTTAGACGCAATTATCCCATTGATCTCCTTAATACTTCTAGAAGTCATTTTAGGTATTGACAATGTAATTTTCATCTCCATTTTATCGGATAAGTTGCCTGATAGCCAAAGAAACAAATTAAGGTATTGGGGGCTTGGTTTAGCCATGGTGATGCGTCTAATTTTATTGACGTTAATTTCTTGGATTCTAAAATTGGATCAACCTTTATTTACGTTTTTAGATATAAGTTTCTCAGGTAAGGGGATCATTTTGATCGCCGGTGGTTTATTTTTAATCTATAAGAGTACTGTTGAGATTTATCATAAAACAGAATTGGCCAATCAGAGTGAAGTGCCAGTTGTTCCAAAGGCGAGTAGCTTCAAAAGATTATTGATGGAGATTATACTTTTAGATTTAGTATTTTCTATTGATTCGATCATTACTGCGATTGGCATGGCACAAGAATTATGGGTCATGTATACATCGGTTATCGTGGCTGTTGTAATTATGATTTTTGCTTCGCAGCCAATTAGTTATTTTATCAAAAAGCATCCTTCCTTCAAAATATTGGCTTTAAGCTTTTTAATGATGATTGGTATTTCTTTAATTGCAGAAGGCTTTCATTTGGCGATACCTAAAGGCTATATTTATTTTTCAATGGCTTTTGCTTTTGTAGTTGATATCATACAAATGAAGACGGTAAAATAGTCCTATGCAATCACCCGTATTTTTAATTACGCCACCATTTACGCAGCTAAATACGCCTTATCCTGCAACGGCATATATCAAAGGATTTTTGAATACTAAAGGTATTTCAAGTGTCCAGGCAGATCTGGGGATTGAGGTGACATTGGCTGTTTTTAATAAGGAAGGATTATCGAAGTTATTTGAGGCTATCGTTGAAAAGGAATACGAGCTTAGTCCCGATTGTCAACGTATACTTGCTCTGAAAAACAACTATATCAACACGATTGATCAAGTGATTTTATTTCTACAGGGTAAGTTGGATACCATTGCGCATTTAATTTGTACGCGTTCATTCTTACCAGAAGCAAGTGCTTTTGATCAATTAGATGATTTAGCATGGGCATTCGGTGCGATGGGCAAGCAGGATAAAGCAAAGCATATCGCTACAATGTACTTAGAGGATCTTGGCAACTTGATTAAAGCAACAATTGATCCTTATTTTGGTTTTAGTCGTTATGCAGAAAGTCTCGGAAGATCTGCTAATTCATTTGACGAATTGTATGAAGCACTCAATGCGCCTGCAACTTATTTAGACACTATTTTATTAAGTCTATTTGAACAACATATTCAAAAAGTACAACCTAAACTAGTTTGTATCTCAGTGCCATTCCCTGGAAATCTGTATACTTCTTTGAGGTGTGGACAATGGATTAAGCAGCATCACCCTGAAATCAAAGTGGCAATGGGTGGTGGCTTTGCCAATACCGAACTTCGTTCCTTGTCTGATCCAAGGGTGTTTGAGTTTTATGATTTTATTACATTGGATGATGGGGAAACGCCGATTGAATTATTAATTGATCATATTGACGGTAAAAAAGAAGTACATGATTTAAAACGCTGTTTTGTATTATTGAACGGAGTGGTGACGTATATGAATGAATCCATTTATCCAGACTATAAGCAACACCAGCTGGGGACGCCTGATTATGAGGGTTTATTGTTGGACCAATATATCTCTGTGATTGAGTTAGTCAATCCAATGCATAGTTTGTGGAGTGACGGAAGATGGAATAAACTAACGATGGCCCATGGGTGTTATTGGGGTAAATGTACGTTTTGTGATATCTCTTTGGACTATATTAAAACCTATGAACCTGCAACAGCTAGTTTATTGGCAGACAGGATGGAGACCATGATTGCCCAGACTGGTCAAAATGGCTTTCATTTTGTAGACGAAGCAGCACCACCCGCATTGATGAAGGCTTTAGCAATTGAAATCATTCGTCGTAAGTTAGTGGTAAGTTGGTGGGCCAATGTACGCTTTGAAAAAAGCTTTACACAGGACCTTTGTCTTTTATTGAAAGCTTCTGGATGTATTGCGGTGAGTGGAGGGTTAGAGGTTGCATCAGACAGGTTATTGGATCTAATTCAGAAAGGAATCACAGTAGCACAAGTTGCTAGAGTAAGCAAGCATTTTAATGATGCAGGAATCATGGTACATGCTTACTTGATGTATGGCTTTCCTACACAGACAGTGCAAGAAACGGTTGATTCTTTAGAAATGGTACGTCAGTTATTTGAAACAGGTGTATTAAAATCTGCCTTCTGGCATTTGTTTACGATGACTGCGCATAGTCCAGTTGGGTTGGCACCTGAAAAATATAAAGTCAAAAAAGTAACAGATGCAATTGGCAGTTTTGCCAATAATGATATCGTCCATACAGATCCCACAGGTGCGAATCATGAGATATTTGGCTTTGGCTTAAAAAAGGCATTGCTTAATTATATGCATGGTGTTTGTTTTGAATTCCCATTACAAAAATGGTTTGAATTTAAAATACCAAAAACCACGATTGAGCCAAATTATATCCAAACACAAATTGATGCGGTAGAGATAGGTACTACAAATTATAAAGCAATATGGATAGGATTAAAACCGAATGCAACCATTGTTCAAAAGGCAAAGAAAGGCAATAAGTGGGAAGAGCTGAATTTACGTTTTGAGACCAATAAAAACACTGTTTCAATCAATGTGTCGCCAGAAAACGGTGCATGGTTAATGCAGCTATTGTCAAAAATACATATAGATACCTCTGTAGGTATGCCTTTGGCAGAGATCAAGGCGGATTATGCAGCTGCAGGTTTGGAAGGCTTTGATTTGTTTTGGGATAATAAGCCCATCAATACCTTGCATAAAGCAGGGCTATTAAGAATTTAAATCCATTAAGATGCATGTTGAATGGGTAAGAGATTTTTGTTTGACTTTTAAAGATGTGGAAGAATGTCAGCCATTCGGTCCAGAGCATCTCGTATATAAGATTAAGGGTAAAATGTTCTTACTTCTTTCTTTGGATGAAATCCCGCCAAGGGTCAATGTAAAAACAGATCCAGAAAGATCAATTGAATTAAGAGAATCTTATCCTGACAATATATTACCGGGTTATCATATGAATAAGAAGCATTGGAACACACTTGTTTTAAATGCTAGACTTAGTCCATCTTTAGTGCAAGAATTGATTCGTGATTCTTATGCATTAGTTAGTAAATAAACTTAAATACTTATTCTTAAAATTTTGCCAATTATCATTTGCATAAGCCACTTTAACATATATTTTAATTGTATGTAACTTTTTCCCGATATTTTCGTTCAACTTTAAAATAAATTGAATGAATTTTCTCTCTCCTAGCTGGCTTAAGCTAGTTTTACTCAACGGGCTTGTTTTGCTTAGTTTATCTGTTTCTGCTCAATTAAATAGTATAAAAGGTGAAATTAAAGATACGGTTGATAAGAAAAGTCTCTATAACGCCTCCGTGGTTTTGCTACATGCCAAAGATTCTGTTCTTTATAAAACAATACGAACTCAATTAAATGGACAATTTTCATTCAACGCAATTCAAAAAGGCGCATATGTTTTAATGATTTCATATCCTCAATATGCTGATTATTTAGAAAAAATTGAACTAAAAGAAAGTGATATTAATTTAGGCATCATTCCATTAAATACAAAAGTCCACTTATTAAAGGAGGTCATCATAAAAAATACAGTTTCTGCAATTCGAGTTAAAGGCGATACTACAGAATATAAAGCCGATAGCTTTAGAGTTACACCCAATGCGGATGTGCAGGAATTAATAAAAAAAATGCCTGGATTTCAAGTCAACTCCAAAGGAGAGATTACAACCCAGGGTGAAAAAGTAAATAAAGTATTGGTTGATGGAGAAGAATTCTTTAGCGATGATCCTGCAGTAGTGACAAAAAATTTAAGAGCGGATGCGGTGGACAAAGTACAAGTTTTTGATAAAAAATCTGACCAAGCGGCTTTTACAGGAATTGATGATGGGCAAACCAGTAAGACGATCAATTTGCAATTAAAAGAAGATAAAAAAAATGGCCATTATGGTAAGTTCGAACTTGGCTCAAATTTAGATACCTATAAGAATGGGAAAGCTTTAATTAATGCGTTTAAAGGAAAGAAGAAGTTTGCCGGCTATCTCACCACTGATAACACAAAGTTTGAAGCGTTAAGTTGGGATGAACAAAGAAATTACTCAGACGGGGGCAATACGGTGACCACATTAGGGGATGACGGAAGTATGAGTATTTATTTTTCTAGTGGTGGTGATGATTATGACGAACAAATAGGTTTGCCTAATCAACAAAGCGGAGGAGTAGTACTTGCTAATAAATGGGGTAATACTTCCACCAACAATACTGGTCAATATCAAAGATTGCAATCTAATGCGAAAGGAACTAGTTACACGCAAACAATTCTTTCTAACGCAATTTTAAATAACAACACTACGAATGACCAAGTGCTTGATAAAAGAAAGTATCGTTTCAATACTATTAATGAGTGGGGTACAGATAGTACAGGTTTGTTTAAAATTACTTTAAAAGCGGCTAATACTTTAAAAGAGGCTAGTGCGCAATATTTTGGTATTACAACGAATGAATCCGGTAGTCGTATCAATCAGACAGAAAGACAGACAAGTTTAGCAGAGAACGATAAACTTTTAGTTTCAAATTTAAGTTATAGAAAGAAGTTTGCTAAAAAAGGTAGAACAATTTCGGTGCTTTCTGATTTGAATTTTAATGATAAAGCACAAGATGCAACTTTGATCTCTGAAAACAGTTTCTATGACGCAGCTAATTTACTCAGCTCTGTAGACAGGGTAGATCAAGTTAAAGCCAATCAACAAACAACTTCATCTATCGCTTCAAATATAGTGTACACAGAACCATTGAGTGAAAAATCGTTTTTAATTTTTAAATATGGGCTTACAATAGCTAAAAATGATGCAGAAAGAGTGACTTCAAATAATAATGGTGCAATTGTAGACTCATTGAGTAATCACTTTGTGTTTAATACAGTTAATAACAGTGGGTCACTCAGTTATCGTTATGTTGCTAAGAAAGTAAATTTTATCATTGGATCGGGAATGGGGACAGCAAACTATCAGTTAAACGATTTGGAATTGGGTACAAACAGAGCAATCAATTTTACAAATTTTATTCCAAGCGCTTCTTTAAATTTTAATCCTAAACAACAAAGAAGAATTAGGTTTAATTACAATGGCAATACTATTAACCCTACACTCCAACAGATACAGCCAATTATTGACAATTCGGATCCTTTAAATATAGGGGTGGGTAATGCTAATTTGCAACAAGGATTTTCAAATAAGTTCTCGTTTAATGCAAATGATTATAAAGTACTAAAAAGTCGATCTATTAGTTTGAATGCAAATTATACTGCTACAAACAATGCTATTACCAATAGCAGTCAAGTGGATACCAATGGGCGTACAATACGTAAATACGTTAATGTAGACGGAAGTTTTAATTACAATTTCAGTGTAGGTTATGGATTGGATGTCTATAAAGGGGTAAATCTTCGTGTGCAAATGGGTAAAAATTTCAATCGTTATATCAACTTCGTGAATGATGTCAAAAATACCAATGACAATAATGGAATAGACTATACTTTAAGTTTGAATTACTGGAGCGATACTTGGTTTAATTTCTATTGGCAATTAATGGCAACCAATAATCAGTCAACATCTAGCATTAGAGCTAATATCACTACAAACTATTGGTCATATTCAAGTTACGGTAATTTTAATTTCAACTTTAAAAAAGCTAAAACCTATATTTCAATTGAGAATGACATCAATATCTATCAAAAATCGGCTGCTTTCCCCGATCAAAGAAATATCTATTTAGTGAGCCCGTCAATTCGTAAAGTAATTGGGAAAAAAGATCAGTTTGAGTTAAAATTATTTGCATTTGATATTTTCAATCAAAATAATTATGTAAGAAGAAATATATCAAGCAATTTTATTTCAGAGACCACTAATAATGGTATTAGACGTTATTTCTTACTTGGATTTGTGTATAATTTTTCTAAAAATAGTAAGCCTCCAAGTTTTGATTAAACATTTTCAATTATTTCATTATAATATTATCATATGTTCCGTTTTATTTTAATTTCCTTTTTATTCATTACTCAGTCAGTAAAAGCACAACAATTTATTAATGCCGGCAAATTGACTTTTGAACGAAAAGTGGCACAAATCACATTGATGGAAAATCTATACGAAAATGGCGGGGATGATAATTTTTGGCTAGTAGAAATGAAAAAAGTGTACCCTAGAATAGTAACAGATAGCTATACTTTAGAATTCAATAATAATACTACTTTATTTAAAGTGGAGAAAGAAAATTCAGATACCAAGTACATGTTAACTGGATTAAAGCCTTCAGATCAGAATTACGTATATCAAGATTTCAATCAGAATATGACAACTATGAGTAAAGGGTTATTTGAAAATGAATACTTAGTAAAAGATAGTTTACGACAATTTCAATGGAAAATTACAGGCGAGGTGAGAGATATTGCTGGTTTTGAATGTAAAAAAGCCTTAACTAAAATCAATGACTCCGTAGTGGTTGTAGCTTTCTATACGGATCAAATAATGGTAAAAGGTGGTCCAGAAAATTTCAATGGACTTCCAGGTATGATATTAGGCTTGGCTGTCCCAAGATTATCTCTTACTTTATTTGCTACAAAGCTTGAATTAACAAGCACTCCCTTGAATGTCAAATTGCCTTCAAAACCCAAATTTGTAAAACACAGCCAAATCCTTCAAGATGTAGAAAAAGGCCTAAAGACTTGGGGTAAAGAAGCTAAGGCAATAGCTTGGATATCTAATTTATAAATCCAACCCCCTTTGGCTCATTGTGTAAAGTGAGCCAGATTTCGTTCTGGACGAAAAGGGGGCGGATTAACTTATTTTTTGGTTAAATCAATTGCGAAACTCAATTTTAACGTCACTCGGTATTCGGTGATTTTATTATTTGTAACAATTGCTGTTTGATCTTGAACCCATACGGATTTAATGTCTTTCAAGGTTTTGCTAGCGTGTGTGACTGCAGTTTGTGCAGCATCTTCCCAACTTTTAGTTGAATTAGACATCACTTCAATTACTTTTACGGTACTCATAACATTTATTTAATGTCTAAATTATTAGATAGTAATGTAATTGACAATGACGCCTATCTTACTTTGTATTGATTAATGTCATTCTTAAAATTGACGACAATCAAATCTGCAAATTTGTAGAACTACTAATTTTCATTTTTAATTGAAACTTATGTCTACAATCCTTGCAGAATCATATTTATTGGAGTTGAAAGCTTGGCTAAAAATTATTTCATTTTATAAAAATCAAATAGAAGTTTTTAAGCATAAATTATTTCAAGCTGTAAAAGTACCAGTCTTAATTAAAGATAGCGCAAGGGTAGAAGCCTATCAAGTGCACTTAATCGCATTTCAAGATTTTCTGTTTGAAATAGAAGAGTCAATACTAAGTCAAATTGAAGAAATTGATGTGAAATATATGTTTGATGATATGCAAAAAAATGAAGCAATAGAACATCGTCAGATCTTGCTTAGGTATAAACTGTATACTGCAGAAAAAAAATACCTAAGTTTTAGAGAAGTCTTATCACAATATCTAATCAGTATTTTTGAACTTGTTATACTCGCTAAATTAAATAATCGCTTACCTGATTTGCGTTCTACTGGCAGAAGGCCTACAAATATTACAGTTTAAGTCCTCTTCGGATACGCCTATATTGAGCACTTGTTTATTTTTTGAATTATATCTAAATATACTTATGCCCTTTGCCTTCCAGAAATATGCTGTACTGAATATGGCAGCAACTTCTTGAATGCTACTCGTTTCTGGTAAATTGATCGTTTTTGAAACCCCATTATCAGTGTATTTCTGAAATGCCAATTGGTGTTTTAAATGCCATTCAGGTGTAATTTCTTGAGCAGTTTTAAATAGATTTCTGATGGCTACAGGAATTTCAGAAATATAAGCAATTGAACCATATTTTAGTACTTTGCTCATGATATCAGAACTGTAAAGCTTTTGCTTATTTAGAGTCGCAATAAACTTTTTATTTACGTGCTCGAATATGGTTTCTTCTAAAATATGTTTCTGTTCATAAGCTAAAGCAAAAATAGGTTCTATAGACGAACTTACGTTGGCTATGATGGATATGCTCCCTGTTGGGGCTATGCTTGTTCTAGTTGCATTGCGCATCGGCATATCTGGTGCGAAAATGCTTTTATTCCAATCTGGGAAACTGCCCCTTTCTCTAGCCAATGCAGCTGAAGCTTCTTTCGCCTTTTCGTTTATAAATTGCATTATTTTCTCTCCTAATAGGACTGCTTTATCCGAGTCGTAAGGAATCTCAAGTTCTATCAGTACATCCGCCCAGCCCATTACACCCAGTCCAATTTTACGACTCTTTAGTGAGGTATTTTTTATCTCAGGAGTAGGATAAGTGTTTATTTCAATAACGTCATCTAAAAATCGGACGGCAGTCACTATCGATTCCTCTAACATCCTCCAATGAATCTCCTTAAAACCATTGTTGTCTTTTAGAAATTTAATTAAGTTTAATGAACCAAGATTACAAGATTCATAAGGCATTAATGGCACTTCGCCACATGGATTGGTTGCATTCATTTTACCTATAGCTTGCAAGGGGTTCTGTTCGTTAATGGTGTCTATAAATAACAATCCAGGGTCTCCAGTAGACCAGGCAGACTGAATAATTTTATGCCATAAACTTTTTGCATCTACTCTTTTCTCTACATTTTTATAATTTGGGTGAATCAATGGCCATTCGTCATTTTTTTCAACTGCTTGCATGAATGCATCAGTGATAGCGATGGAAAGATTAAAATTATTTAGAGCAGACGACTGTTCTTTAGCCTCTATGAATGCTTCAATATCAGGATGATTGATGTCTAATATCGCCATATTGGCGCCCCTCCTTCTACCTGATTGTTTAACCCCTTCTGTTAAAGCATCAAAATCTTCTATAATTGATAATGGGCCGGATAGATGTCTGCAAATGGAATAGGCGTAATCGTTCTTTGGCGAAATCTTTGAAAAGTTAAATCCAACTCCTCCACCACTAGATTGGATTAGTTTTGCATATTTAAAGCTATCATGAATACTTTGCATTGAATCAAAAATGGGCAGCACAAAGCAGGCACTAAGTTGTTGCGCTGTACTTCCTGCATTCATTAATGTGGGAGAATTGGGTAAAAAAATTAAGTTAGATAGACAGGCGTAAAATTTACTTTCCCATAATTCGGCTTGATCTTTTCCGCCCCATTGGTATTCTGCATGGGCAATGGATTTTGCAACTCTTTTGAAGAGTTGATCAGGGGATTCAATGATTTCCCCATATCCATCTTTTAATAGGTATCTTTTTTTTAACAGATATTGACTATGCTCTGATAGATCATTCATTGTAATGGGATATTAATAATACTGTATGAGCACAATTTTTTGGTAATCTTTTAATACATCTTCGTCAACAAATTCAACAATTCCGCCTGTAGCTAATGTTTTCTCAATCACATCATCAACTGCGTCTTTGATATAAAGATCATTATGCAATACGTCGTCGTAGTCAAATATGATTTCTTTTTTAGCTCCCTGTCTTGCCGGATAAACATAGTTTTTTTCAATAATTAAATGTTTTCCCTTCTTTTCTGTCGCCCTTCTCCAGACTTCTTTTATCCCTACTGCTAATGTTTTATTGCCCATTGCATCATCAATCACTTTGATTAGATCTTCCTTCTTTTGTTTATTCCATTTTGTAACATAGGGCTCTACTAGATCTAGTAGCTGTGGTTCTGTATATTCTTCATAATTCCCATGGATATATTCGGTGATATACTTTTTGTGGTGGCTTACTTGTTTAAAGTGTCCAATGGTTTTTGGTGTACCCATAAAAAAAACTGGAATATTGTACTGGAGTATGATCTGTTTTAATTGAATATCTATATTGTGTAGAAATTTATCCAATTGGTTTTCTTTAATTTTTGACTCATCAGAAAAATTGGCCACTTTTTCAGGCATATCGTGATATAGCCCATCAATATCAACTGCTTTTATGCTTTCCAATTTTAATAAGCTATTTGTATTCCCAAGATAAAAAGTACCCGCCTTGCTACTAATGATCATTAAGATGTATTTATGAATCTCTTTTTTAGCATAGACTAAATCTCTAATTTCAAAAGAGTCATCAATCACGATCCTGTCTTCAAGAGGCATATCCAAATAATAAAATTTTTCTAAAATAGGGGACACAAAAATGGCAATACTTTTGGTTACTTTAGTATAGTCGATTTCTGAAATGACATGCTTCAGTTTTTTAATGACAGGGTTTGCTATACTTTTAGGGTAGGTCTTTAGCAGTTCTGCACTTGTTTTATGGACCATCACTTTTAAGTGACCAGTTATTTCCTTTTGAGGATTTACTTGTATATCTACAGATATTATAATCGATATACTAGGATAGTAGCTTTCTGTTAATATCAAGTCTGAATAAGATTCTGATTGCATTGTTTTCATGCTGTATTACATTTAATTTCTTTTATAGAGACCAACCAATGTTCCAAATGCTAGTATATGAGGCGACATTGCTTTTTCTAATTGGTATTTTGTACAATTGGTATCGAGGTTGAATAAAAAGGTATCGAGTGCATAAACTTTATAATGATAATGGTGAGTTCCATTAGGCGGACATGGGCCACAATATTTATGCATACCAAAATCATTGATGCCCTGTTTGGCCCTAATTTTATTCGGTTTTATGCTTGTTTTAGGGTGAATATTCCATGCTACCCAATGCACCCAAGTGCCAACTAGGCCATCAGGATCATCTACAATGATTGCTAAGCTTTTAGTATCGGCGGGCAATCTGCTTATATTGATTTCTGGAAGTTCATTGATGCCATCACAAGTATACTGCTCTGGAATGAAAGAATTTGGCGTAAAAGCAGGACTTGTTACCTCTAGTGTAGTAGTATTGGTTGCTATAGATAAGTTGGCTAGCATTTTATATAATTTAGCTTCTATTTGCTATGAATACAGGTATTGCGTGTTCTTGAATTAAGTCACTTACAAAGCTCTTGTGAAATAACGACCCCAATCCAGTTCTTCCATAAGCTCCGCTTATTAATAAGGCGTTCTTTCTTTCTAAAAATAGACTGTTGAAATAAGCATTTGGCGCAGCGTTATTTTTGAAAATAGTTAAATCATTAAAATGTTTTACTGCAAATTCTTCTAGTAAAATCTGATCAGGTATTTCATGTTTTTCGTCTTCCTTAGAATACACCACAATTGTTTTATGATTTGCTAATTCTGGAAATAAATAAGCGAATTGTTTAATTGCAAACATGGAATCCTTAGTTCCATCATAGGCTATGATATTACATTTAGGAAATACATACTGCTCAGGAATTACCAATGCGGGGCACTCTATCTCTTTTAATGTTTCCACTAAATATTCGGATACTTTATTAACTCCATAATCTTTGTAGAATGTTTCAGATCCAAGCAGCATTAAATCTGCAAATCTAGACTCTTTAATGAGTGTTGCTATAGACGAGTCGTCATAGTCTTTATGTATTTTATATTCAATATCATTGTTTTGACATTCTTTTTCAAATTTTTCAATGACTTGTTTTATCTCATCGGCGTCTACATCTTCAATTAATGGTATAAAATAGGTGGAACCAATACCTTCGCCAGCATAATTCCATAATCTAGCATAATCCTTTTTGGGAATAAACACACCTGTTAATGCAATTTTGCTTCTTTCGTTTAATGATTTTACAAATTCCATAGCGCCTTTAGAGTAATTCGTGCCATCAATTGCTAATAAGATTTTTTTCATAATTATATATATTTTAATGAATCTACCGTCTACAAACTTATGTTGCTTGTTTTCTTAATACAATGACGATCATCAAATCTTTTACTGATTCTCATTAGTATTAGGATATATGATTAAGTAAGAATTTCAAATCATATCCTTTTTTGATCATGGTCATTTGATTACTTTTCAACTAAAAGTAGTTTTGATGATTATTTAAAATTTAAAATTATTTTATGACAAATTCATTGGCAAGGCAGGCAAGCATGATGCCCACAATTTTTGACGATTTAGTAAATCCCTGGACAGATTTGTTAAGTAATTTTCGACTGAGCGCTAATAATTTTTCGGTGCCAGCAGTAAACATTACCACTCAAAACGGAGACTATAAAATCTCTATGGCAGTACCTGGCATGAAAAAAGACGATTTCAAGATTGACTTTGATGACAATCTTTTAACCATTAGTTGTTCTAAAGAGGAGTCCAACGAAGACAAAAACGAAAGATTTACTAGAAAAGAATACAATTATTCTTCTTTTAGCAGAACCTTTACGATACCGAACGAAGTAAATGCCGACAAGATTGATGCCCACTACGAAAATGGTGTATTAAGTATCAAGCTTCCGTCTAGGGAAGAGTTTAAAAAAATTACTGCATCCAAGCACATTCCTATTAAGTAACCAATCTCCAATAACACTGTTTGCTCAATGGCCCAAGACAACTTGTTTTGGGCTTTTTTGATTGCTAAATTAATTCAGCTAGTCAGTAGATATACTGAAGCATTGTTTATGATCAGTTTTATATATATAAAATTAATGACTACAATTATGTTCAGTTTTGATTTAGGTCAGTTTATATATTTTTCATCATGACTAAGTTTGTTCTCCGATATCATTTTATCTAACAATCATAGCAATGACATATAAAATCAAAAATATATTTATCTATTTAACCATGCTAATATCAATGGTATCTTGTGTTTCAAGTAAACCAACAACCTATTTTAACAATGCTTCAGATACCTTATTGGTTCATAATGCATTAAAAAATAGTACAAATCATAAGGCTTTAACAATCCAAAAAAATGACATTTTAAATATTTCAATTTCAAGCCTAAATCAAGACGCATCTGCCATTTTTAATACAACCAACAATTATGTGTTTACCTCCTCTACCAGTTCGGGGTCAAATACACAGTTAAGTGGTTACCTGGTTAATGAGGATGGCATGATCCACCTTCCAATTTTAGGAAATATAAAGGCAATAGGGTTAACAAAGAATGAGTTGACGAATAGTATTAAGCAAATTATTATTGAAAAAAGATTATTAATGGATCCAATCGTGAATATTAGGCATGTCAACTATGAGGTGACTGTATTGGGGGAAGTGGGCAAACCTTCGGTTATATCTGTTCCAAATGAAAATATATCATTACTAAAGGCCATTGGGTTAGCTGGAGATATTACGATTTATGGAAGAAAAGACAATGTATTGCTAATTAGAGAATCAGATGAGATAAAACAAATCAAGTATATCGATCTAAACTCTAAGGACTTTCTACAATCCCCTTATTATTATCTACAACCAAATGACATTATCTATGTTGAATCTAACAAAAATAAGGTGGCTAGTGTGGGCAGAGGTACGAGATTATTGCCAGTCTTTTTATCTGGCCTATCAGTTGTTATTTTATTAGTTGATCGTGTTTTTTATCAATAATACAATTATGAAAAAAAATATAGACTATACCATACAGAAGGAGGAAAGCTTATTTATAGGGGCAATCAGAAATTGCATTCAAAATTGGCCTACCTATTTAATTATTTCTACCATTCTTGGCATCGCTAGTATGGCCTATCTAAAAATATCGCCAGTATATTACCAGGCAAATGCCTTACTCATTATTAAAGATGAAAAGAAAGGAAATGAAGATTCTAAATTAATGGAGTCATTAAACTTAATGAGTGCAAAAAGAATCATTGAAAACGAAGTGCAAGTTTTGCAATCAAAAGCCATTATCGACAGGGTCGTACAGAAATTATACCTCAATGCACCAATTTATATAAGCAATAGTTTAAATAAAAAAAGAGCCTACTTGAGCAGTCCCATTTTCATTGAACTAAATAAGGGAGAAACCATTAAAAACGGGATCGGTGCGATTCGGTTTAATTACAATGAGAAGGCCCAGTTAGTCACATTAAACGACCTTTATATTTACCCTTTAAATCAATGGGTTAACACACCCTTTGGAATGCTAAGATTTATTCCAAATACCCAAAGAATTCCATCAAACGAGGCATTCTATTTTGAACTTTTGAATAACGAAGCAGCAGCTAATACACTTTCTAGTCAGCTCAAGGTGACTGCTACTAACAAACTTTCTAGTGTGATTAATCTCCAATATAAAGAGGGGGATCCTAGGCTAGCAGAAGCTGTTTTGAACGAAGTCATCAGCATCTACAATCAAATGATCCAATCCGAAAAGAAAGAATTGGCAAAAACAACACTTCAATTTATTGATGTCCGATTAAATGTCATAGGCGGTCAATTGGATTCTATCGAAAATAAAATTAGATCATTCAAAGGAAATAGTAATGCTGTTGACATTGGGACTCAGGGTCAACTTTTCCTTCAAAATGTGAGTTTAAATGACCAAAGATTAACGGATATCAATCTAAAGCTAGATATGGTGAATGAACTTGATGACAATATAGCTAGTAAACAACATGGTTTGTTAATTATGCCAACCACATTGGGATTGATAGACCCTACATTGACTCAATTAATCACCACATTAAACGATTATGAACTTCAGCATGATAAGATTAAAAATACAACAGCTTCGAATAATCCATTAATGGTGTCTTTAAATGAGCAAATTTCTGCCACTAAGGGTCGAATACAGGAGAATATGAAAGCGTATAAAGCATCCTTAGAGAAAAGTAAAAATAGTTATGCGCAGAATAACGAGAAGTATGCTAATATGCTTGAGTCGATTCCAGCAAAAGAGCAAGCATTGCTTGAAATAAGCAGAGATAAAAATATAAAGTCAAATATTTACGCATTTCTTTTGCAAAAAAGAGAAGAAACTGAGATTGCTTATGTTTCAGCCATTTCAGATAAAAGTACGATTTCAAATGCCTATGCCTCTTCTGATCCAGTGAGTCCAAATCATTTATTGGTATACGGCTCTGCACTGTTGTTATTAATTGGATTCCCAATCGGTTTTGTGGGTTTAAGAGATAGTCTTGGTGGGTCTATACGTTTTAGGCGTGATATTGAAAATCAGACAAATCTTCCGATTGTAGGTGAAGTTGCACAAGCAGAATGGAAAGATCAAAAATTAATACAGTATGGTGAACAAACAAAGCAATATGAGTCATTTAGGAAAATTAGGTATGCTTTGGCAAATAAAGGAATGGCAGGTAGAAATAAAAAATTGTTAGTTACTTCTGGTATTGCAGGTGATGGAAAGAGTTATATCGCCACCAATTTGGCCCTCAGTTTCGCTGATGTTGGGAAAAGAGTGGTTTTAGTTGATTGTGATTTTAGGCATGCAAGTATGTCAAAATCATTTAATTTTTCCAAGTCAGAGGGTATGACTGATTTCCTTTCTGGTTTGGTAGCGGAGAATGATATCATCAATCCTATACCAGAGTATAAAAATTTATTTTTCATTCCAGCAGGATCGATACATCAGAACACAACTTCACTATTAGAGAATGGCAGTATTGCTGATTTATTTGATTATTTAGAAGATCATTTCGATCTTATTATAATCGATTCTCCTCCCTTGATGGATGTTGCTGATGCGTATTTACTAGCTAATTATTGTGATACAACGTTATTTGTAATAAAACATGGCTATACTCCAAAAAACATAGTTGAGTATATCCTTTCTAGTGGCGAGATTAACTCTATTAGTGATACCATGATTCTTTATAATGGCGTAAAGGACCAGTTTGAGGGGGCTTCTAGAAATAGAATTTTAGGAGATATCAATTCGAAGTATACTATCGGAAGAGGGCAAATCAAGTTGTTAAATTAATTTTTTTCTGGTTTTACATACGTTTCTTTCCTTTTTTAAGCTTCAAAATGTAACTGAAGTCGGCGAAGCCGTAAGGAAGGCGAAACATTTAGATCACTCAAATCATTCAAATATGGAAAAGCTATGGTATGTGGTTTACACAAAGTCAAATTGCGAGAAAAAGGTGTCATGTCTATTGACTAAACATGGAATTGACAATTATTGTCCATTAAATAAAACAATGAGACAATGGGCAGATCGGAAGAAAATGGTATTGGTACCAATTTTCACTTCTTATGTCTTTGTTCATATCCCTTCAGATAGGTTGTATCAAGTAAAGCAAGCCAGTTCTGATATCATCAATTTTGTTTATTGGCTTGGGAAGCCAGCAGTAGTAAGAAACAATGAAATTGAAAATATAAAATTATTCTTGGATAAATATAGCAATGTAAAACTTGAAAAAAAATCAATCCGTGTCAACGATACAATTAAGGTAATAAGTGGCCCATTCTTAAATATGGAAGGAAATATTAAATCCATCGAGCATAATAAAGTAAAATTAGTACTGCCGTCTTTAGGTTATATGATGATAGCAGAAACATCCATACACAATATACAAGTTGTTCCTAATGGGTATCAACTAGAAAGAATGATTTCATAATATCAATCAATTTTTAACACTATGATGCATTTGCTAAAAGCTGCTTTAAAGAGGATGGTTGCTAATTTTTATATCTATTTTGGATACATCAATAGGGCAAAAAAAAAGATCATAAAGAGTGATTCTGTTGTCTCAATTTATTTTCACAATCCTTCATTTAAGACATTTAATGATTGTATGCAATGGCTAATAGATAACGATGCCGTCTTTTTAGGACCTAGTGATTTACTGTCCTTTCAATCCAATCCGAATAATACAAACAAGCTAAGAGTGCTCATTACAGTTGACGATGGGTGGAGAGAAAACTTATTAAATATAGTTCCGATTGCTCATTTTAATAAAATTCCAGTTACAATATTTGTTAGTACTGAACCTTTAATAGAAGGCGGCGGATACTGGTGGTCTTATATAAAAAAAGCAGTAAAAAAAGGATACACTGCTTGTACTATCCCATTTTTGAAAACCATTCCCAATCAAAACCGATTGAGTATCGTCAACCACTTAAAGTCAATGATTCATATCGAGCGTGAATCAATGACCGTCGAGGAATTGAAATCGATTGCCATTTCGCCATATATACAAATTGGCGCTCATACTATTACGCACCCTATTCTTACCAATTGCAATGATGATTTAGCAGCTAAAGAAATCATACAATCAAAGACCGTACTAGACGCAATCCTTCCTGCTCCAGTTAATTGCTTTTCGTATCCAAACGGAAATTATTCGGAAAGAGAAATCAATATTCTTAAAAATAATGGGTATCAAATCGCTTTTGCGAATACACCTGGCTTGATTCATCTAAATCCTACAATGGATTTATTTAGATTGCCAAGATTTGAAATCTTGGATCATGCTCCATTGAATGAAAATATCTGCAGAATGCTAGGTGTCTGGTTTTAAACAAGTTTATATGGCTCCATTTTTATATAAAATATTAGCAGGGACGGTCTTGATTATTTTTGCTTTTATGTTGCTATGGGTTAAGGGCAATAAGAATATTCCATTTATAGAATATGTGCTGTATACATTTCCCTTTATTTCCATTACTTTATTACCCTCTATTGGATATCCAACAATTTTCGACATTACCACATTCACATTCTTATTATTTTTTTATAGACCTAGAAGTACTAATGGCGTTTCATTAAAAAAATACGGCTACTTATTAATCCTATTTTTTATTTCACTACTTTTTGGAGGCATAGGTGCAGAGTCTATTTCTTATGATACAATGCCAGATCTTGTTCAGCTTATTTGTGTATTCTCCTTTGTTAAAATTGTTTTTGATGAAATCGTGCTAGATCCTTTACTATTTGATCGAATAGTTCAATTATTAAACACTGCTATTTTCCTTTCTATTTTGTTTTTAATTTGTCAATTTATTTTTGGGCCACAATTTAGTTTTGATAAGACAGCTAATGTGAACGTTTTACAAGGGAATAACATACGTTTCCCTAGTTTCTTTCAAGATCCCCAGAAATATGCCCAGTTTTTGTCAGCGGGATTCTTTGTTTCATTAATTCAAACTAAAGCCAGAAATAGTACAAAATCGACTTTTTATATTTTACCAATAACAATATTGGCTGCATTGTTATTTTCTGGGGGCAGGGCTGGCTTACTGGGTTTGATCCTAGGGGTTGGCTTGATTGTATTGCTTGGTAATTCCAGGTATCGAATAGCGATTATTATTGCAGCAATTGCTATTGCGTTAGTTAGTTCACAATATGCAGCACAAATGTCCATATTTAATCGTGAATCAACTGTTTCAGATGCCTATGAATTTCGATTTGAAATTTGGAAAGATGCTTTTGAGATTTTCAAAGCACATCCCTTTTTCGGAATCGGTATTGGCAATTATGCAGCCTATGTCAGTATCCATAATCCAGATCAATACTGGGTAGCTAGCAATGTGTATACTGCATATGACCATCCGGAAAGTGGCTATTTAAAACTTTTGACAGAATATGGGTTAATTGGTTTTGTGCTTTTCTTTTCTATGATCTTATATCCAGTCATAAAAGGGGTACAGTATTACTTAAAACATAAGGATTATACTTCTTTATTACTTATAGCGGCAATCCTTTCATGGATGGTTGGGTTCACAACTGTCTATTCCTTAAGTGATAGCAGGATTGCAGTTTATATAGCAATCATCGTCACACTTTTAATCATTCGATACAAAGTAAATCTAATAAATGAACCTATTTAGAAACTATTATACCCTTTTTTCAACATTCAAGTCAAAGTTGCTTGTAAATAGTTTCTGGGGAGTTGCTGCTAACCTGTTACAAAATATATTATTCAGTGTATTTTTTATTATTGTTGCTAGAGTCTACAATCCAACAGATTTTTCTAGTTATATTTTAGCAAATACACTTTATGGGCTGCTCCTTGCTTTTTCGTCCTTAGGTCTTGGACAATGGTTTGTTAGAAGATTGCTTGAGGATATTGATAAAGAGCGGCTAATTCATCAATTTTTCAAGTTACAGTTCATCATTGGAGTCGCTTTTTACTTGCTTATCATGGTTACAACATGGATGCTTTATAAAGACCATTTAGTTAGACAACTTTCTTTGATCATTGGCATTAATATCCTATTTGACAATATTATTTATGTTATAAAGCATGTCAATATTGCTCAAATGGATCAAAAAAAAACCTTTTTAATTCAAACAATCGAAGCGGTTTTAAAATTCATTTTAGGTTTAGTCGTAGTTGTATTTCCAGTATCGATGGTCACTTTGGCTTTGATAATTATCACACTTAGATTTATCACACTAAACGCCTTCATAAGCTTAGGCACCTCTTTCCCAGTCAGGATAGCCTATTTGTTGAAAGTGAAAATCGATACAAAAGTGATTAAAGAGATTGTAAGTGACAATTGGCCATTTATTGTAATTGGCAGTATGTCTGTATTGTATTGGAAAATTGGTAATCTTTTTATTGCGAACTATTTATCCTTGAAAGAAGTGTCTCATTATGAAATTTCGTATAAATTATTTTCAATGGCTGAAATTGTTCCTGTGATTGTCTCCTCCTCAGTATTTCCAGTGCTTTTGAAAAAGTTAAACGAGGATAGGACAGCTGCAATGAAATTTTACAATAAAGTATTTATAGCTTATACATTATACGGATTTTTGTCTTTCACTTTTATTTATTCATTCGCTGAACAAATTGTCCCTTTTTTATTTGGCTCTAAGTATATCATCACGGCCAAGTATTGTAAAGAAATGTTTTTTACAATACTCATTTTTCCAACTGCTATTTTACAGGCAAACTTGATCATTTCTTTACACCGAGAAAAAATCGATATGTGGTTAAATATATTGAGTCTGATACTAAATATGATCTTGTCCATGATTGGCTTATATTTTCTTAAATCTATCACAGCGATCAATCTAGCAATTTTCATTTCATTCCTCTTATTTCATTTACTACAAGACTTTGTCCTGATCAAGCTTAATATGTCGACATTCAAAATTTCAATGTTGTTTTATCTAACCCTCTTTACGGCTTTGTGTATGTATTATGCAGCCTTATCGTACTTTATACCAATCGTAGCTTTCTGCTTGTTTTGGTTATGCGTATGTGTAATGGTCGGGTATTACATGCATCTTTATTTTAAAAGACAATTAAGTCGCGCTATATAGATACATCTGACACATGACAGTTCTTTATTATACCCAAACATATTATCTAGATGCGGCAATTGAAACCATTAGATCTCTTGACTCCGCCAATCTTGATTTGCATTTAGTGATCGAGATTACACCTGATTCTAAATGTTCCAATATCATCAATATAGCTAGTTTAGAAAATGCAGATGCAGTTACTAGTTTTACAGCATTATTAGGAAAGGAAACTGCAGCCAACTTTAAGCCGTATTTTAAAGCGGTAAAATCTGTTCAATTTCTTGTGTTTAAAAAAAAGAAGGCATTTAGTATCGATGCTTTAAAAGCCTTATACCGATTCTCTAAATTGTTGGATAAAATCAAGCCCAATGTAATTCATTTTGATACGGTGACGTTAAGGTCATTACTTATCTTGCCTAAAATAGTGGGTCTTAAAAAAGTCATAACGATTCATGATCCTATTCCGCATCTTGGGGAGTCTACTTGGAAAGTAAGGATGACAAATCGAGTTTATTTTTCATTAGCGAATCATTTCATTTTCTACTCCAATTATGCCAAAAAACAATTTGAAATACAGTATCCTTTTTGTACGCAATCAAGAACAGTAATACAATTCCAGCCGTATACCTATAATCAGCTCTTTATAAAGTCAATGAATACGTCGATTGATCCATATATTTTATTTTTTGGAAGAATTTCTTATTACAAAGGAGTTGATTTATTCATTTCCATTATTCCTGAAATCTTAAAAAGGTTTCCCAATCAACAATTCATTATTGCAGGTCGTACAGAAGGGTATGAGATCAATGAGGAGATGATTAATAAGTATAAAAATAATATCCTGTTCATAAATCAATATATAGACTCCTCTGATTTAGTGAGTTTAATTCAACATGCTAAGTTCTTAGTTTGTCCTTATCGTGATGCGAGTCAAAGTGGCGTTTTAATGACAGCCATGGCCATTGGGAAGCCAGTGATTGCCACTAATGTTGGCGCTTTCCCGGAATACATCCAAGATGGCTATAATGGCCTTGTAGCCGAGCCAAATCACGATTCAATCTTAGATCGTGTATTGCATTATTTAGAGTTCGATCGTTATAAAGAGGCTGAAACTTATGTGAATCCTACTTTTTCTCAAAGTATAGCAACATCAAATCAAAATTTAATAGCACAAACCTATTTTAATGAATAACAATACTATACCTACTATCGCATTTGTCATCCATGGATTATGCATGGGTGGTGCAGAGAAATTTACCATTACCTTATTGAATCATTTACATCAAAACGGGTATCCTGTATTTTTAATCTCATTAAGTGAAGACCGCACGTTGGAAAATGAGTTACATCCAAATATTCCCATTTTCACGTTACTCAGGAAATCCAAATACGACTTAACCATCAAGGATAAAATTGCTTATGTCTTGAAGCAAAATCAGACTGATAAAGTCTTCTGTGTTAATTCGTATGCTTATTTTTTGACGAAATTGGCATTGCGAAAAAACAACCATATTGATGTTTATCTCTCTTTACATTCAACGGTGTCGTCTAGTATCAAAAATTATTTTCAAAACTTATTCTATTTCAGAGTGATGGATCCAACTGATCATATTGTTTTTTTATGCCAAAATCAAAAGGAATATTTATCAAAACATTATTTTATTTCCAATCCGAATCAGCATGTCATTAACAATGGGGTAGATACCAATTATTTTAGGCCTAATAAGGAATCAGATGGAATTAAAACTGCAGCAAGGACGCGATTTAATTTAAGTCAAGACGAATCTGTCATATTAAAAGTGGCAAGAATTGCACCGGAAAAAGGTCATTTAGATGCTATTGAGGCTTTATACATATTACACGACAAGTATAAAGAATCTGCACATCTTATTTTCGTAGGCGATGGGCCATCCTTGTTTAAATATAAAATCAGAAAGTCAATTGCTGAAAGAGGCCTAGAAAACTTTATTCATCTAGAAGGTAACCAACAAGACGTAAGGGGGTATTACCAATTTGCTGATCTATTTACTTTGACATCCCATAGTACAGAAACCTTTTCAATTGCTGCGCTAGAAGCTATGGCTTATGGGCTACCCTGTTCTATGACAGATGTGGGAGGAGCAAGTGAAATGATTGTCCCTGGGGTAAATGGACTTTTAACAACACCGCATGATCCCTTATCGATGGCAGAGAGTTGGTATACTTTACTTTCTGTAAAACCAAAGCGTGATATAATTAGAGCACATGTTGTAGACCATTTTGACAAAGACCAGATGCTTGCTCAATACGACGCTATTTTATTATAAAAATTTTTATGCCTGATATTTTTTCAAAAGTGCTCTATGTAGGGCCTTTAAACCCTTATGGTGGCATTGGAGCAGTTTCAAGGACATATGAGGAAAATATAAAGCAATATAATTTTATTGCAACCCATAAAGACCAATCTAAGCTAGGCAACACTATTTTTTTTACTTACAGTTTAGTTAAAATAGTTACTTTTTTATTTTTAAATCGAAATATAAAAATAGTCCATCTACATAGTGCTTCAAAAGGAAGTTTTATCCGAAAAATCATCATTGCATTATTTGCAAAAATAGGAAGTAAAAAAGTGGTTTTTCACATGCATGGAGGGCAGATGAAAAAGTTCTATGGTCAATTAACCTGGTCAAGAATTATTTTCAAAAGTATACTTTCTAAAATTGACGTTTTTATATGTTTAACTGAAGAGTGGAAAAATTACTTCCAAAATCAACTTGAATTGCAGAACGTGGTAGTACTTGGTAACCCAGTAAAAATAGCCAATGCAGTTACGCATAAACCATTCAATAATACAATATCACTTTTATTTTTAGGAAGTCTTAATCCCAATAAAGGCATATTTGATTTGTTAACCTATCTCCGTTCTAATGTCTATTTTAAAAACAAACAAATTCGTTTACTCATTGGTGGCACAGGGGATGTCGATACATTGAATGGTTTCATACAAGATCCTGCATTCTTGAATCAAATTAAATATATTGGTTTTGTGAGTGGTCAGTCTAAAGAGGATGCCATAAAAGATTGTGATGTCTTTATATTGCCATCTTATTTTGAAGGCCTACCGGTATCCATATTAGAGGCAATGGGTCATGGAAAACCTGTTATAAGCACTCGTGTAGGTGGTATTCCATCTGTAGTGCAGGAAAACAAAAATGGATGGTTATTTAATGCAGGTGATTTTAGGCAATTGGACAAAATTTTTGATGAGATCATACACCAAAAATTTCCACTTAAACTCTACCAGCAAAATGCTTACAACACAGCATCTGAATTTTCTTCTGAAAAAGTTTTGTTGAATTTATCTGGTATCTATAAAAATTTATTGAATGAATAAGTTTACCGTTTTTTCATTGATTGGGTACATTCGGATAGTGCTTATTGATGTATTAGGAGGCACTACGATCTTAAAAACATTAACCAGATTTAAAGCAGAAGAACTACTTCCAAAAGATGAATTGAAGCAATTAAGCAAATCAAGACTGGACCAATTATTTCATATTGCTAAAACCACCACCCCTTATTATAAAGCTGCTTCAAATTACGAAGGGCTAGAAGTACTGGAGAAAGCGACAATTAGGCAATCCAATCACGAATTCATTTCTAGTAGTTTTAAGCAGAAAATGTACCCTAAATCAACTGGGGGGTCTACAGGCATTCCTTTGAATTATTTAACGACACCAGCATCTAGATCGGCAATGTGGGCGGGCATTTTAATGTCTTGGCAGGTAGCTGGGTATCAATTCGGCGATAAAGTGGCCTTTATTGCAGGGACATCGATCGTTAAAACAAATCTTAAACACAAGTTATTTTATTTTCTTTTCAATATAGAGGTGTATTCCGTTTACGATCTTTCGGATAAAAAACTAAAGGAATACATTCGTAAAATCAATGAATCTAAAGTGGCCATCATCTATGGCTATGCATCTGCCTTAGGTCATATTGCTACTTACCTACTTCGTCATGGACCGATTGAATTCCCTTATTTAAAAGGCATTATTTGCACTGCTGAAGTGTTAACTGAGAATACACGGCATCAAATTCAAACTGCCTTTTTTGTTCCAGTATTCAATCAATATGGATGCAATGAAGCAGGGGTATCTGCGTATGAATGTAAGCATCATCAAATGCACCTCATTAGTTCAAGGTCATATTATGAGGTTGACTCCGAACAACATTTAATTTCTACTGATTTAACCAATTTGGGTTTTATCATCATGAAATATAAGACGGGAGATTTGATTGAGTTTGATGAAGCTACTGTTTGTGCATGCAAAAGCAATTATCCCATTATAAAGCATATCATGGGAAGGACCTGTGATATTGTCACAGATTATGAAGGTCATTCTTTACATAGTTGTTTTTTTAATATTTTATTCAGGGACGATAAAAGTATCAAACAGTTTCAGATTGTTTTTAGCGATACAAGTTTAAAAATTTATTTAAATGTAGATCCTGATTTAGCGGTGGAAGCACATTATGAAAAATACATCACTGAAATTAAAAAGCATCTTCATTTTGATAGTTATAAGCTCATATTCAATGCCCCATTTTTAAAGTTTGAAAATGCAAAACATCGTTTTGTCATACAAGAAGATTAAAACAAAGCCTATGAAAATCTGGTTTGATATTTCTAATTCTCCGCATGTAATTTTATTTCATGATTTAATCAAAGATCTTGAGGAAAATGGTCATGAAATTGTCATTACAACTAGACCTCTTGCCAATACAATTGATTTATTGGATCAAAAAAAACTTAGCTATGAAATCATCGGGAAACATTACGGCAAGCAATTTTTTAAAAAATTAATGGGATTCCCAATTAGAGTGCTACAATTGGTAAAATATTTAAAACAAGAAAACATTGATATTGCTATCGGTCAAAGCTCCTTCCACCTCCCCCTAGTGGCTCGCTTTCTAGGGGTGCCTTCTATCTATACCAATGACAATGAACATGCAGTTGGTAATATAATCGCTTTTTATTGCGCCAATAAAATTTTAATACCTGCTAATTTTAAATTAAATAAATACTTGAATTACAATTGGGTTAAATCTAAAATTGTATATTATCCTGGGGTTAAGGAAGGGATCTACCTTTGGATTAAATTTCAAGAGTTAGCAATCAAAAGAAGCTTAAAAACAAAAGGAGATATTAAAATTTACATTCGCCCCGAACCACAGACAGCGCAATATTATAAGGGAGCCTTATTTTTTTTAGATGATATCATTTTAGAACTACAGGAAGCGTTTTCGGTGACAATTTTAACTAGAAATACGGATCAATTGATCCATTATTCAAATCCTAGATTTAAACATAGTCAGGTGCCTCAAAAGCCATTGAGTTTTGACGATATAGCCGAAGATTGTACTCTTTTTATTGGCGCTGGTGGTTCAATGACCAGAGAATTTGCCTTACTTGGCATCCCAACTATCTCTGTTTATCAGGATACACTACTTGCCGTAGATCAGCTGTTAATACAGCACAATTTACTATTTCATTATCCACAACTTAGTTTAGACAAGATACACTATGTGCTGAATCAAATGAACAGCACGGATGCTAAAAATGACTTTATGGAAATGGGTAAATCTGCTTATGGAATTTTAAGATCAAATATTGTTTCCTACAATTGATTTGATTGCACAACTGTTGTCACCTTTTAAATTTAATGATATGATTCGAGTCGCTTTAATTGGAGCGGGTAAAATGGGTATTTCTCATTTATCCATTCTGGGAGCACATCCACAGGTAGAAGTTGTAGGTGTAGCAGACAATGCCCACCTTGTCACTGATTTTCTGGAAAAATATGCGCAATATCGATGTTTTGCAGATTACAATAAGATGATCGAAGTGACTAAGCCCGATGCTGTAGTTGTAGCCGTGCCTACAAAACTACATTCCTTATTTGTTTGGAATCTTTTAAAAAATGGCATCCATGTTTTTGTAGAAAAACCTTTTTGTTTAGATGTGGATGAAGGTCTTGGATTAATTGAAATGGCGAGAACCAGAAATTTAGTGAATCAAGTTGGTTACCATAATAAGTTTATTGGAACTTTTACGGAGGCCAAAAAAATTATAGATACTGGATTGATCGGTAAAATTCAACATTTTACTGCAGACATGAATGGGCCTGTTTTTATTAGAAGTAAACAGCAAAACTGGCGCTCAAAAGAAGACGAAGGTGGCGGTTGCTTACTGGATTATGCTGCGCATAGTATCGATTTAATTAATTACCTAGTGGCGCCTATAGACAAAGTACATGGATCCATGTTAAAACAATACTATAATGCCAATGTGGAAGATGGTGTATATGCATTACTTGAAACAAAAAATCATATCAGTGGGGTATTAAATGTCAATTGGAGCGATGAAACCTATCGAAAAATGGCAACGACAATCACTATTATAGGGACAAAGGGGAAAATAATTGTAGACACTACTGAGTTGAAATTGTATTTAAAAGAAACCCCACATCATCTAAAATACAGTAAGGGCTGGAATCTTATTCAAATTAATGAATTAAGTGAGTCTGTTGATTATTATTTAAGAGGGGAGGAGTATTCAGCACAATTAGACTATTTCATAAAGGCTGTAAATGGGGATGTGCCCAATAATATCAACAATTTTGAGTCAGCCAATCAAACTGATAGAGTCATTGATTTAATTAGAAATTTCAAAACAAATTAAGATGGAAAGAATATTATTTGGAGACAATCAATTTTTTGGTGTGAACCATAGCTCAGACGAGAAGTCTAGAGCACAAGCGATTCAATTTAAGGAAGATGCCACTATTCTTAAAACTTTAGATTATGCAATTGATGAGGGTGTAAATACGTTTATGTGTACCACGCATGATCGTATATCCGCTATTTGCGATGCCATTCGATCTAATACAATCAAGTACCATAACTTTAAAATCTATCCATGTTTGCCGTATGCACATAAATATGCCAATGCAGTGACAGAGCTAGGTTTATTAGGGACACTTAAACAATATGTACCTGGTAATTTTTTTGGCTCCCTATTTAGAGGCGGTGTGGCTATTGTGTCTAAAGATTATATCGCAATGATGAAGTTGCTAGTTGATGCCGAAATGAAAATGTTTAAAGGGATACCTACACCTGTAATTTTCTTACAAAATGTGATAACTGATTTGCTTTTAGGGCTTGGGATGAAAGACGTCATTAAAGCGTATCACCAATATATTATATCAGAGTACAATGCGGAACCTGGTTATATCACTATGAATATGCCTAAGCTTTTGGATTTTCTAAATGCAGCAGGGATTGAAAATCCGATTATCTGTACCTCAATCAATGTAGATGGATTTAGAATGTCTGGCGGTAAGGAGGCATATGAAAAAGTTTTAAGAGAACGTGAACTGCGCGTGATTGCTATGCAAGTACTATCAGGTGGCGCTAAAAAGCCCAAAGAAGCGATCTCTTATGTTTGTGGTTTACCTAATATTAAGTCCATCTTATTTGGTGCATCATCTAAAGCCAATATTAGAGAGACCGTTTCTATCATACGTGATTATGATCTCGATGACGAAAATGTAATAATGGAAGAGTATAACCATATAAAAATATATTAGTAATGTTAATCACCATCGTAGCAGGGGCAAGGCCAAATTTTATTAAAATAGCCCCCATCATCAGGGCAATTGAAGCGGCCAAAAATAGTGGGGTGGATATCGATTTCAGGTTAGTGCATACCGGACAACACTTTGATCAAAGGATGAGTGGAGATTTTTTTGACCAATTAAATATACCCGATCCAGACACCAATTTACAGTGTGCATCTGGAACTTCGATAGAGCAGACTGCCTCTATCATGTGTTTGTTTGAAAAAGAATTATTACAGAACACACCCGATATTGTGTTAGTAGTTGGAGATGTTACCTCTACTATGGCGGCAGCTATTACAGCCAAAAAATTAGGCATCCACACAGTACATGTAGAAGCTGGTATTCGTTCTGGAGACTTAACGATGCCCGAAGAATTAAATAGAATCCTAACAGATGCGATTTGCGATACTTTTTTTACAACAAGTGTCACTGCGTCTGAAAATTTGATTGCTTCTAGTAGGTCTGAAGAAAGTGTTCATTTTGTTGGCAATACCATGATTGATACATTGTTGTTTCATTTAAAAGACATAAAAAAACCAGA
The DNA here is from genome assembly GCA_943324415.2 of Sediminibacterium ginsengisoli. Classification (GTDB taxonomy): domain Bacteria; phylum Bacteroidota; class Bacteroidia; order Chitinophagales; family Chitinophagaceae; genus Sediminibacterium; species Sediminibacterium ginsengisoli_C. The sequence goes on from CALPLN020000002.1 coordinate 29,981, forward strand.
TTGTTGGGATAAGCTACAACTAGAAGAAAAAAATTATTTGCTATTGACCTTACATAGGCCATCCAATGTAGACGATCCTATTAAGTTGCAAGCTTTATTATCAGAAATCGCAATTTTATCGCCTACTACTCAAGTTGTATTTCCTGTTCATCCTAGAACCCTACATTGTATTGAAACCAATCACATACATACCTATTCCATCCAGTTAATTCCAGCTCAGCCCTATTTGGAATTCATCTATTTGGTTAAGCACGCAAAAGGGATTATCACAGATTCAGGTGGTATTACAGAAGAAGCGACTGTGTTGAATGTGCCTTGTATTACGATGCGCAATACAACCGAACGTCCCGAAACCGTAACTCATGGAACGAATGTTTTAGTAGGAGACGATATGGAGCTACTAGCAGCAAAACTAGATGATTTACATAAGGGGATATGGAAATCTAACTTAGTTCCTGCTCTTTGGGACGGTCAGTCTGCGGAAAGAATTGTAAATATTTTATTATGCAACAGGGCCTAAAATATTTATTAAGCAATGCACTTTTTGCATTAGATCTTATTGGACTAAATCTACTCATTTTTATTTTATTACTTTTTTATCAATGGTCATTAAGCGCATTCAATTTTAATCCATACATCCAATTATGGGTGATGGCAAATTTGATTTGGGTCATTGTTGCTGTTGCTGTTCGTTTATATGGGAGTATGTTGGTACTAAAATTTGAATTATTTGTAAAACGAACATCGCAGTTATATGTATTATGGGTAATGTTGATGCTATTGTATTTAGTAGTAATTAGAGAAGTTGATTTTTCAAGAAGCTTCATCTTACTTATACTAATCTGCTTTCCATTGGTCTTGGGGGTGAATAGATGCTTGTATTTCGCAATCCATAAATACGTCAAAAAAAGAGGTACTTATGTTAGCAAAATCATGATCGTTGGCTATAATGACATGTCTAAAAAGCTAGCTAAATATTTTGAGGAAGAGGGTATTAATACCGAATTGATTGGGTTTATCGAAGAACCATTGAATGTGCATGAATTGACAAATTACCCAATTTTAACGAATCTTGACAATGCCATCGAAATCGCTAAAAAGATGCAAGTCCAAGAAATTTTCTCTACCATTATGCCTGAACAAAATGCAATCATCTATCATTTAATGCATGAGGCAGAGAATAGTTGTGTTAGGTTTAAGATTATTCCTGATTTATCTGTGTTCTTAAAAAAGCCCGTTGTCGTAGATTATCTCAGTGATATGCCAGTATTGGCATTAAGGGGAGATCCATTAGAAGACATGGGCAATAGAATCAAAAAAAGAATATTGGATTTAATGGTTAGTACGACAGTTTTACTATTTATTTTATCTTGGTTAATTCCTTTAATTGCCATTTTAGTCAAGCTAGAATCTAAAGGCCCCATATTTTTTCGACAACTCAGAAGCGGTAAGAATGACAAGCCATTTTTCTGTCTAAAGTTCAGGAGTATGCGAATGAACGAAGCATCAGATCAGCTTTCTGCTACCAGAGATGACCCAAGAATTACAAGAATTGGTCGTTTTTTGCGTAAATCAAGTTTGGATGAATTTCCTCAATTCATTAATGTTCTTTTAGGGGAAATGAGTTTGGTTGGACCAAGGCCGCATATGTTAAAACATAGTACTGAATTTTCCAAGATGGTCGCACATTATATGTCAAGACAATTTTTAAAGCCTGGAATTACTGGTTGGGCTCAGATCAATAGTTATAGAGGTGAGATTAGATCTCAAGAAGAGATAGAGGGTAGGGTGGCCAGTGATCTTTGGTATTTTGAAAACTGGACAATTTGGCTAGACATTCGAATCATGTTTTTAACTGTTTATCAAGTTTTCGCAGGGCATAAAAATGCCTATTAATATTTTATAAGCAAGCAAATTTTGCTTGCATCATTTTCTCCAAAAATTTCATTATGAATTATGAACACCAAGTAGCTGTCATTGGCCTAGGGTATGTAGGATTGCCACTGGCACTAGAATTTTCTAAAAAATATCCTGTTGTAGGATTTGATATAGATCGAGACAGAGTTAATGAATTACAAAATGGACATGATCGGACAAGGGAAGTTGAATCTGCAGCTTTATTGTCTGATATGCTGTTTTCCTCAAACCTGGAGGACATTGCCAATGCCAATACCTATATTGTAACAGTGCCAACACCCATAGATCATTTTTACAAACCTAATTTATTGCCCATTTTAAAAGCGACAGAGATGATTGGAGGGCTTTTGAAAAAAGGGGATATCGTCATTTATGAGTCAACGGTTTATCCAGGATGTACAGAAGAAGATTGTGTTCCCGTACTTGAAAAAATGAGTGGGTTAACATATAACCAAGATTTCTTTTGTGGCTATTCTCCTGAAAGAATTAATCCCGGAGACAAGGTGAATACTTTGACTACGATTAAAAAAGTTACTTCTGGTTCTACAGCAACCATCGCTCAGGTAGTCAATGAGCTTTATAAATCCATCATTGTAGCTGGCACCCATCTTGCGCCAAGTATAAAAGTAGCAGAAGCATCTAAAGCCATAGAAAATGCACAAAGAGATATCAATATCTCCTTTATTAATGAGTTGGCCTTAATTTTTGATCGAATGGATATTGACACGCATGACGTTTTGGATGCGGCGGCTACAAAATGGAATTTTTTAAAATATAAGCCAGGTTTAGTGGGGGGGCATTGTATAGGGGTGGATCCATATTACCTCGCCCATAAGGCAGAGTCATTGGGGTATCATCCACAAGTCATTTTATCTGGCAGAAGGGTCAACAATCAAATGGGACAATTTGTAGCTAGTAAAGTTATCAAGCTCATGATCCAGAAAAATTTAAAAATTAATGGATCGAAAGTATTAATCAATGGGTTTACATTTAAAGAAAATTGTCCTGATATTCGAAATTCTAAAGTCATTGATATATATACTGAATTGAAAGCATTTGGTTTAGAAGTGGATGTATATGATCCATGGGCCGACCCAGTACAAGTTAAAAATGAGTATGATATTGATTTAATTGAAATACCTCAAAATGGCTATGACGCAGTGATACTAGCGGTTTCACATGATGCATTTAGCGATTTAGATATTCAAATCATCACCAACGACAATGCCGTTGTATTTGACACCAAATCTGTCATGTCTAGATGCACAGTGGATGGCAGGCTCTAATGGCCTAACAAGAATCAATTAATTTACTGACAATAATCAGTTTTATTATTTGTTGATAGGCATAATATTACATTGAAAAAGACGTTAATATGACATAGCAATATACTCCCCCTAGTGTATATCCCCATTTTGTAGCTATTTACTCATTCGCCCCCATTCCCGCCCCCGCCCCCATTTTATTCCCCACTTGCCCTACAGGTATTGGTATGCTAATATCAATCCAAAACTATTTTGACAAATAGGTATTGGGCAAAATGTGTTTAAAATTTATTACATCATTTAATTAAATCAGCTTTTATGAAAAAAATTCTACTTATTGAAAAGGATGAAGATATCAGATCGAATCTAGCACAAGTGCTTGAGTTGGTTAATTATGAGGTTTTTACGGCCCAAGATGGACATCAAGCAGCCGAACTAGCAAAACGCGAAGAGCCTGAAATGATCATATGCGGCTCCTTACTCCCTTTATTAGATGGGTATGGATTGTTTCAAGAATTACAAAATCATCCTGCTACGCAGCATTCAAAAGTGGTATTTTTTACGCCAAAACAATTAAATGGAAATGGCCATGCTAACGGACAGCTACAAGCAAATGGACATATGGATGTATTAAGTGAAGTAGTCAATCCAATAAGACAACAATTTAATTTTTCAGAGAAGCCAATGACAGCAATCTCAGAGTCACAAACCGAAGTCATTCGTTTGAATGGGATAGAGGATGTATTAGAGGTGCTGATAAAAGACAGAGACATTTTATACTATAAAAAGAAGCAAATCATTTTCTCTGAAGGGAATTGTTCAAGAAATTTATATTTCGTTAAAAAAGGTAAAGTTAAAATCTATCAAACGAATGATATTGGCAAACAATTGGTGGTGGATCTGTATGCAGAAAACGATTTTATTGGCTATATCCCATTAATAGAAAATTCCAATTATACCGAAATAGCAGAAGCATTAGAAGAGACAGAATTGATTGTCATTCCAAGAGGCGAGTTCAATCAATTGATCAAGACCAACCAGCAAGTCATGAATTTATTCATACATCTGTTATCAAAAAGTGTTTGTGAAAAAAAATCACAAATGATTGGCTTAGCCTATAATTCTTTACGTAAAAAAGTGGCTGATGCTTTGGTGCGTATCAATGATAAATACAATAAAGAAAACTCGCCCGCATTCAGCATTGACATTAGCAGAGACAATTTAGCAGCCATTGCAGGCACTGCTACGGAATCTTTGATCAGAACATTAACAGATTTTAAATCAGAAAAGCTAATTGATATTTCCAATAACTGTATTACCATCTTGAATAAAAAAAGATTAGAAGATTTAAGTAATTAATTTGATCAGTATCAGCTAACACTTTGATCACGGTCATTGAATTTCATTAGTTTACCAACTAGCTTTATCATCATGAAATTATATATAAAAAATATGGTTAGTCTTCGATGCAAGATGCAGGTGAAGGCAGAGCTTGAAAAAATCGGTGTTAATCCAGTCCAAATTGAATTGGGCTGGGCGGAAATTAAAGACGGATTGACCGACAAGCAAAAAGTAATCCTAAAAAATAATTTATTCGTTGCAGGCCTTCCGCTCATTGAAGATAAAAAGATTGCAATCATTGAAGGCATCAAAAATGCAGTAATTGAAATGGTGCATCATGCGGACGAGCTCCCCATTGTCAATTACTCGGAGTACATTAAAAATAGGTTGCACATGGACTATGTCTATTTGTCAAATATTTTTTCCGAGATAGAAGGGCGTACCATTCAGCAATTCATCATTACACATAAAATTGAGAAAGTAAAAGAACTATTGATGTATGATGAATATAATTTGACAGAGATCTCCTATAAGCTGAACTACAGTAGTGTAGCCCATCTGTCTAATCAGTTCAAAAAAATAACAGGCTTATCTCCTTCTTGTTTTAAAAAAACGAATATGAGTCGGACAGAAATTCTAGAAAATGTATAGCAGTAAAATATACAACTTATTCAAGTTCTTATGTAACAATAATCTTGAATAAGTAAGCAACTTTGTTTTCATCTAACACATGTCATCGTGTGATTCAAAATTTCAAATAGTTAATTATGAAAAAATATTACCTTAAAATCAGTGTAATTATTTTTATTGCTTTTATAGCAATTGCAGAAATACATGCACAGGAAACATCAAGCCAGTCAGTAAAATTATTCAATGGAACCAAAGACTTTAGTACTTGGTCAATTGGGGTCAATGTAGGTGGCTTAATGCCCATGTCTGCATTTGGAGGTAGAAACGATTTCTCGGAATGGGAGACCAACTTTGGATATGGCTTTTATGTTAAGAATCAATTTTCACACCTATTTGCTTTACAAGCAGATTTTTTAGGGGGTAAATTAAGTGCCAATAACAATCGTCTTTGGGCAGGATTACCCCCACCTAGTCCATATAGTTCCTACAAAACCAATTTAAATTGGTCTGCAAGTTTAAGTGCTGTTGCTACGCTAGGCAATATCAATTGGTCTCAATTAAACACGGCCATAAAACCTTATTTAAGTTTTGGAATGGGTCTGGTGAACTATGAAGCGACTTTGATGACTGTTGAAAACATCGAAATCAATGGGCACCCTGATGGTTCGGTATCCACTTTATTTATCCCAGTAGGACTTGGTTTTAAAGCGAGGTTATCGCCAACTGCTAATCTAGATTTTGGCTATAAGGTAGGTTTTATGGATGCGGATGATATGGATGGTTATTATAAAGAGCCTATTGTGAATGATCGTTTTTCATATGCACATGTTGGAATTGAGTTTGCTCTACAAAGCAAGACAAAAACACAATTGGCTAGACACAATGCACCAAGACAGATGTCTAAAGAATTTTCTGATCGAGATTATGCACTAGCAGAAGAGATCCGGTTGTTAAATACACATATAGAAGCTAGAGACAATGAAATTAAATCGCTAAAAGCGGAGCATACAAGTATGAAGAAGGATACGGATGCAGATGGTGTAAGTGATCTTTTTGATAAATGCCCAGGTACGCCAATTGGAACAAGAGTCGATGGTGCTGGTTGTGCATTTGTAAATACGGTTGTTGAAAGAACCGTAGCCGAACCTTCAAAAATGGAAATTACAGCCGATGATTACAATGTCATTAAAGAAGCTTCTGAGCATTTACAATTTGAAACTGGAAGTGCTGTTTTAAAATCACTTTCTTATGCTTATTTACATAGAGTGGTTGATATTTTGTTGAAGAAAAATTTAAGTATCAGACTGTCTGGTTACACAGATAATATTGGTTCAGATGCTAGTAATTTAAAGTTGTCAAAAGCAAGGGTCAATACTGTTAAAGCCTATCTTGCAAAACAAGGTATAGGGGCTGAACACATTACTGCCAGTGGTTATGGAGAGGCCGATCCTATTGCAACCAATAAAACTGCAGCAGGTAGAGCAAAAAATAGAAGAGTAGAATTTGCTTTTTATTAGACCTCATTTTTTAAAATAAATTTAATGATTGTTGAAGTTACATATGGCAATAAAATTTATAGGTTTGTTTAAATGTAAGTTTGGTTAATTTTGGGGGATTAGTAGCAATTGTTACTAATCCCTTTTTAGGATTTAACTACAACAAATACGTGCTATTTTATGGCAAATATGCCATTGTGTTAGCTATCCAAATAACACATATTTGTTCTATGAAAAAATACCATAACGGTACACTTGAGAAAGCTGATTTTATTAAAATAGTTGGATTAAAGCTAAGGTCAATTCGACTAGAGCATAAAATGACGATCGAGTCTGCAGCTTTTAACGCAGACATGGATTATACCCAACTAAGCAGAATTGAATTGGGTAAAATAAATACCAGTTTTTTTCAGATATACAAAATATCAAAATCATTAAACGTTCAGATGGTCGACATCGTGAATGATTTGCCTTAAATCGTTTGGGGAAACGTATAAGGTATGGATGAGTAAGCGGGCCTTATCTTCATTTGGCCCGTTTTTATTGAATAGAACTCGTCCAATAAAATAATAATCCTATTTTTGTAGCTAATACATTGTTTATGGGATTCGCAATCAATAAAAAAATAGCAGATAAAAAAACAGCCTCTAATGCAAAAACCAATGTGCAAGCGGGTGGCAGTTCTAAATTTATCGCAAAAGCAAGCACTAAATCTTCTGGTGCAAGTAAAAAACCAATTAAAACAGGTGGATCAAGAGGATCTTGATTTTTAAACCTACATAAAGACCTTAGTCTACTCAAAAAGGAGGATTTCAAACGAATCCTCCTTTTTTGTGCCTTTATCTTGGAAACTCATAAAATAATTTTATTTAAATATTAATTATATATAATATGTATATCGTTTATATGCTATTTAATAGCCTTAAATAATAACAAATGTTCC
>CALPLN020000003.1 GCA_943324415.2 Sediminibacterium ginsengisoli
TACCCTAGGTCAGTTTGAAAAAATTAATTGGGCTACAGCAGTGTACTTTATTCGAGTAGAAATTGATCCGGAAAATCAATTACAATTTATTAGTATTGGACAACAACAAATTCAGTATGCCGCATATGCTTTTGCAGCAGACCGTGTATTGGCAGAAAATGTAGAAGGCGTTATGAGTATAACACAAGGAGGAACCGGGGTGGCTAATTTATCCGCACTCAAGTCGTCTTTGCAAATTGATAAAGTCAATAATATTCCTGATAGTGCAAAAGCCTTAAGCAAGGCAATGGTGTTCACCCTGAGTAATAAACTGGATAAAAAAGATACTGCTAGTCTGAGCAATAGAATTAACCAAAAACTGAATAAAGGTGAAATAAATGCCTTAGAGCTAAGTTCAGGCTTGGGATTTCTTCCTTTTGAAATGTATTTTGGGGCATTTTCTGATTCAACCAAACAACTGGCGCTTGTCAATACTGCTACGGCAGTAAAATGGAGGGATACAAGTCATAACAATCAAATAGCGATTGGGCTTAACACCGGCCTTGATCCAACTAGAATCGTTCTTCATAAAGCAGGCCTCTATCTTGTACAATATACGATGCAGGTCAGTAATCCGCAGATGGCAAATGACGAAATCAGCATTTGGGTTCGTCGAAATGGGGACGCGTATCCTACTACACTAAAGCAGTTTCTAACTGGCGCCGTAGGCGTCAAAAATATTTTTTCAGGATTGGCCATCATGCTCTTTGGAGAGGATGATTATCTAGAAGTGTTTTTTAGTGTAAAGCACAATCAAACACAATTATTAAAAACAAGTAAGCTATCCAATCCATCCAGGCCTTTCACCCCAAGTGCTCAAATTATATTATTTAGAATACAATAAAGCAGGTCTAGTCCGTTCATAAAATTTGTTTTTAAATACAAGCTAGCCTAGTTAACTTTAGTTTGAACAAAAAACAACACTATGCGTCGAATTGTATCTCTGCTAAGTATTGTGCTATTATTAAGTGTTCAACTTATTGCACAATCCATTCCAAATCCAAAAAGTCATTTTGGATTTAATATTGGTGACAATTATAAACTAGCCACATTTACTGCAACAGAAGCTTATTTAAAAAAAATTGCTGCTAGTTCTAATAAAGTGAAGTTAACCACCATTGGTAAAACAGAGGAAGGCCGCAATCATTATATGATGATTGTCTCTAGTCCCGAAAATATCAAACAATTAGAGCGATATAAATCTATCTCCCAAAAACTTGCTAGGGCCGAATCATTGACAGACGCAGATGCCAAAACCTTATCTAAAGACGGAAAAGCTGTAGTATGGATTGATGGTGGATTGCACGCAACAGAAGTGGTGGGAATTCATCAATGGATAGAAACAATGTATCAAATCATTACGCGTCAAGATGAGGAAACAAAAAATATTTTAAAGAACACCATTATTTTATTTGTTCATGCCAATCCTGACGGACAGGAATTGGTATCCAATTGGTACATGCGCAATGCAGATACTTTAAAAAGATCAACCAATGCATTACCAAGATTGTACCAAAAATATATTGGACATGATAACAATCGTGACTTTTTTATGATGAACATGAGTGAATCCAAAAACATGAGTCGTCAACAATATATTGAGTGGATGCCGCAGATTTTATACAATCATCATCAAACAGGACCAGCTGGAACGGTTGTTGCAGGCCCTCCTTACAGAGACCCATTCAATTACGTGTATAGTCCATTATTGATCACTAGCTTAGACGCAATGGGCGCTGCTATGAGTAGTCGTTTGAATGCGGAACAAAAACCAGGCTATACAATGAAGGGTGGATCGGTTTATTCTACCTGGTGGAATGGAGGATTGAGAACGACAGCATACTATCATAATATTGTAGGTATTTTAACTGAGATCATTGGTAGTCCAACGCCTATGACTATTCCATTAGTGCCGCAAAGATTGATCCCGAACAGTGGCTTGCCTTATCCAATTGCGCCGCAAAAATGGTATTTCAAAAATTCTATAGATTATTCTATTTCATTAAATTATGCGGTATTGAACTATGCGGCAAGATACAAAGATGAAGTACTATTGAATATGTACAAAATGGGTAAAGCAGCTATTGAAGCGGGCAACAGAGACAATTGGACACTTTCGCCGAATAAGGTAGAAATGTTGAATGAACAATTAAAGACAGAAAAAAGAGACCTTAGAGTTGACAGTGTTGCCTTCCAAAATTTTTCTAAAGTTTATAAGGCGCCAGGATTAAGAGATCCACGTGGCTATATTATTCCTGCTAATCAAACAACAACTTCGGTTGCTTTTGTAAATATTTTAATTCAAAGCGGTATCCAAGTACACAAAGCAACGAACGATTTTGTTGTGAATGGAAAAAATTATCCAGCAGGTTCTTATATTGTAAAAACCAATCAAGCATTTAGAGCCCATGTATTAGACATGTTTGATCCACAGGATCATCCAAATGATTTTTTATATCCAGGTGGACCACCAGTTCGCCCTTATGATGCAGCAGGCTGGACTCCGGCATATACGATGGGTATTGATTTTGACAGAATCTTAGACGATTTTAATGGCCCATTTGAAACAATCCCTTACGGCCAAATTCAATCGGCAAAGAGTTCAATTTTTATTACAGCCAATAGTGCCAATAAATTTTATGCAATCAAATCCTATGACAATAATAGTTTTGTTTTAGTCAATGATTTATTAAAATCAGGCAAAACAGTCTATAAAAATAAACTTGGTTTTTATTTCGATATGTCAAATGTATCGAATGATAAAGAAGCGCTTGCAAAATCAGGAATTGTCGCTATTGCTATTGAAGCTTTACCAGCTGATGCAATTAAAATTGAAAAGCTAAAAATTGGTTTATGGGATCGTTATGGAGGTTCTATGCCATCTGGTTGGGTAAGATGGATTTTAGAACAACATCATTTTGATTTTAATTTAATCTATGCAAAAGAAATCAATGCGGGTAATTTAAAAGATAAGTTTGATGTGATTGTTTTTGTAGATGGGGCGATTCCTTCGGTAGTTGCTGGTGCTGCTTCTCCCTATGAAGAAAAAGAACCAAGCTTAGACGAAATACCAACTGAATTTCATGCCATGGTTGGTAAAATCACTGCAGAAAAATCTGTGCCAGCATTAAGCACATTTATTGAAAATGGTGGAACGGTGGTGACTATCGGATCTAGTGCGAATCTTGCCTATCATTTAAACTTGCCAGTTAAAAATGCGATTGTTGAAATGAACAATGGAAAAGAAAGATCTTTGCCAGGCGAAAAATTTTACATTCCAGGCAGCATTTTACAAGTGGCTATTGAGCCATCTACTAAAGCCAACTGGGGAATGAAAAATAAAGCAGACGTCTATTTTAACAATAGCCCTGTTTTTAAAGTGCAGCCAGATGCAATAGCCAATGGAAGCATCACTCCGCTTGCATGGTTTGCCTCAGATAAAACTTTGAGAAGTGGATGGGCTTTTGGACAAGCCTACTTGCAAGATGGTGTGGCTGCTTTTGAAGCAAAGGTTGGAAAAGGTAAATTGTTTGTATACGGACCCGAAATTACTTTTAGAGGTCAAACACACGGTACGTATAAAATGTTATTCAATCAATTGTATCGATAGTTATCCAGAGATAATTGGATAGCATACGATTAGACTAATAAAAAAAGGAGCTACAATTGTAGCTCCTTTTTTTATTGTAGGTTTTATCCAAATGGTTGCTCGATAGAAATACTTTGTTTAGAAAAGTAATGTGGTCCATCTTCTGCGATATACAAGCAATCTTCTAAACGGATACCAAACTCTCCAGGAATTGAAATAGTTGGCTCATTGCTAAAACACATACCAACAGCCATTGGCGTTGTATTGCCCTTTACAAAATTTGTCCACTCATGCCCTTCTAAGCCAATACCGTGGCCTGTTCTGTGTGGAAGCCCTGGTAATTTATAATTGCGATTAAACCCTGCTTTTTCAATGACTGCTCTTGCTGCAGCATCTACGACTTCACATGGTGCGCCAATTTTGATGGCTGCAAATGCTGCGTTTTGTGCTTCAAGTTCTATATTCCAAACATCTGATTGTCTCTTTGTTGGTTTACCCACCACAATGGTTCTTGTGATATCAGAAGCATATCCTTCTACACTTGTGCCGCCATCTACCATCACAATATCTCCTTCATTGATCACTTGAGGTGTAATGCTACCGTGTGGCAATGCCGAATATTTACCCACCTGTACGGATGCACCGCCGCTATAGCCTAATTTTCTAAATGCAGCACTGATATTGCCGCTAAATTCAGATTGAGACATACCTGGTCGAATGGTTGCAAAAGCTGCTTGATACGCCTTAATCGTAATATCACTTGAATACTGCATCAATGCAAGTTCTGCTTTTGACTTATACATTCTACAACCAGCAGTAACAGGAGTTGCGTCTACGATATCAAAGCCAGTTGCTAATTTTTTAACACCGTCTGCAATGAAAAAACGAACGCGTTCTTCCATACCAATTCTTTTATATTGAACACCTCGATCTTTAATAAGATTAAAAATCAATGCATATGGACTCTCGTGTTCTTCCCAGCATCTTACTTCATCACCAAATACTGGATTCAATAATTCCATCGCCCTGTCTTCTTCAAATTTTGGGCAGACATATGCAATGGCGCCTTTCGCTGGTATCACTACACCAAAAGTTCTTTCGCTTTGTCCCCAACGCATACCAGTGAAGTAAAAACAAGAAGCTGTTCCTTCTAAAAAAATGGCATCAATTTTTTCTTTAGCCATAATGTCTTGTGCCTTTGCAATTCTTTGTTTACGTTCTTCCACGGTAATAGGCACAACCCCTTCTTTCATTGGCGATAAGTCAATGATTGATTTTGGCATAGCGATATTATTTTCCCCTGCAATTAATTTGCCACTTAATCCTAACGCGCCTGCTGATAAAAAAGCAGTACTTAAAAATTTTCTTCTATTTTGACTCATCATTTTATTTTTATTCGATAATTATTTTTAATTCCGATTCAACTAATTTCATTCGGAAATTACCAAGCGATACCATAATCTTCTCCATGATTTGAACTGCCACCCCACATTGATCCATGCTTCCAATCAAATAAGATAGCATTGATAGGACCACTAGTTCGATCATCGAATGTTAAATTATATCCTCTTGCTCTTAAGTCTTTTCGAACCCACTCCGAAACATTGTCATGCAATAATAAACTTCCTGGTCTTGGTTTTCTGTCCGCAACTTTTGAGCCCCCTAAAGAAAGCCAAAGTTGATTGGTATTGATGTTCGCCGCTTCTGATGCCTCTTGTACTGTCATACCAAACTCAACCATATTCAAAAAGTACTGTAATAAGTTTTGGTCTTGCGTATCGCCACCTTGAACACCAAAGGCCATAAAAGGCTTACCTTCTTTCAATGCAATACTAGGCGTTAAAGTGACTCTTGGTCTTTTACCTGGAGCCACCACATTAAAAGGATTTTGTGTAGAATCCAATACAAAACTTTGCATACGTTGGCTCATCCCTACACCGGTGTTACCCGCAATGGTTGCTGGCAACCAGCCACCACTTGGCGTGATAGAGACAACCCAACCTTCTTTATCCGCTGCTTCCACTGTAGTGGTACCTCTCCACAAGCGATCCATATAGTCTGCATCAATTGGTAATTTTTCATTTGGATTTAAAGCGGCCACCGTTCTTAAATCATGTGCAGGTGCGAATCCGGTTTTTGTTTTTCCCGTATCTACTGCAGGTTGAAATCCTTTTGCTTTTATTAAATCTAAATAAGGATTTGTTTTGCCTTCAAAAGGGTAAGGGTCTCCGGGGCCAGCGTTAGGATTGTTCATTGCCATATTGATCTCACTTGCTCTTTGTTTTGCATAGGCTTTACTCAATAAACCTTCCATTGGTTGGTTTTTAGAAAATTTAGGATCACCATAATAAAAATCACGATCTGCAAAACTTAAATTCATTGCTTGATAAATGGTATGAATATAATCTGCAGAATTGTACCCCATTTTTTTAAGGTCAAAATTTTCAACAATATTTAAAGCTTGTAATAATGAGGGTCCTTGAGTCCATGCTTGTAACTTGTATACATCAATCCCTTTATAGTTCACCATAGACGGTGCTTCTTCGGTAGGTCTCCAGTTTTTTAAATCTTCTTTTGTAATCAATCCCCCTTGCTCTTGAGCGCCTCTTACAAATTCATCTGCAATATCCCCTTTGTAAAAACGATCGTATGCTGCCCAAATAGCCTCTTTACGAGACTTGCCTTTTTTCAATGCATCTTGTTCCGCATCTACCATTTTTTGCAAAGTGTTCAATAAGTCTTTTTGAACAAAAATCTCACCAGCTTCTGGTGCCTCACGTTTTTCTCCTAAATGTGGCAACAATACTTTTTTACTATACGGCCATGTTTTAATCATTGCTTTACCACGCTCAATGCTATTCGCAGTTTGTGCATCAATTGGATAACCCGCAGCCAAGTTCATCGCTGGTGCCAACACTTCCTTCAAACTCATTGTGCCATAATTGGCTAACATCAAACAGATACCACCAGGTGTTCCTGGAGTGGTTGCCGCGAGAGGTCCATATTCTGGAGGGAAACTATATCCCTTTCCTTTAAAAAATTCTGGTGTAGCACCTGTTGGCGCAAAACCCATTGCACTAATCGCAATTACTTTTTTTGTATTGGGATTGTAAATCAATGCCTGTGTTTCTCCACCCCAACTTAACACATCCCACATCGTACAAGTTGCTGCTAACATAGCAATAGACGCATCTACTGCGTTGCCGCCTTTTTGAAAAATCATTGACCCTGCGGTAGCAGCCAAAGGTTTACCCGTGATGGCTACCCAGTCTTTACCGTGTAGCGGCGGTTTTTGAGTTTGTTGTGCTATTGCATTTGTCAAACAAAACGTTGTTAAAACAAGTGTTACGATGTACTTTTTCATAGTTTCATTATTGGTCCAATGAAAATACATTTTTTATGAATAATAAATAAAAATGAATGACAAATGGAGCGGGATTCAGTAAATTGAGTAGACAAAATATGTTTATGAAAAATATCCTTCTAGGCATCGCCTTCGTTTTTACTGTGCTACAAACAAATGCACAAAATGCAGACTTTATCATTCGAAACGGAAAACTAATTGATGGCACAGGAAATCAATGGCAATATAAAGATGTTGCAATCATAGGTAACAAGATTGTTGCCGTGGGCAATTTAAAAAACTGGAAAGCAACAAGAGAGATGGATGCGACAGGATTGATTGTTGCACCTGGTTTTATTGATGTGCACGGCCATTTGGAAGGAGGAGAAACAAGAAATCCTTTGGCAAGCAATTTTCTCTATGATGGTGTAACAACAGTGGTGACGGGTAACTGTGGCGGATCCGCAGATAACTTAAATACCTATTTTAATCAACTTGACTCCATCGGGATGTCCATCAATATTGCCTCCTTAATTGGACACAATACCATTCGTAAACAAGTGATGGGCACTGCGAACAGACATGCAACCGAAGCAGAGCTACAACAAATGGAAAAAATTGCAGCGCAAGCCATGAAAGACGGTGCTGTTGGTATGTCAACTGGTTTAATCTATATTCCCGGAACCTATGCCCCAACAGACGAAGTGGTACGCATCGCTAAAGTGATTGCTGCAAATGGAGGCGTGTACGCCTCACATATTCGTAACGAAGAAAACCAAGTGGTAGATGCAGTGAACGAAGCGATTCATATTGGAAGAGCAGCGAAAATACCGGTAGAAATTTCGCATTTTAAAATTAGTGGTCAAAACAATTGGGGCAGGAGCAAAGAAACGATTCCATTGGTGGTCAATGCAAGAAAGGAGGGTATTGATGTAACGATAGATCAATATCCTTATACTGCTAGTAGCACGCAGTTAAGTGTGCTATTGCCAGACTGGGTTTTATCAGATGGACAGGATTCCATTTTTGCAAGATTAAAAAATCCAATCATTCGGAAAAAAGTGGCCAATGAAATTATTGGTATTTTAAAAGAAAGGGGCATCAAGCATTTTACTTACGCAGTAGTCGCCAATTACAAAGCAGATAGTACTTATAATGGAATGGATATTGAAGCCATTAATATATTAAGAGGAAACAAACATAAAGCAATAGACGAAGCAGAAACAATCATTCAAATGATGGAACAAGGTGGAGCACAGATGATTTACCATGGTATGAACGAATCGGATGTCAAAGCCATTATGCAATATCCTTTTAACATGTTTGCAAGTGATGCTGGCATTGCAATGAAAGGGTATGGTAAACCACATCCAAGAGCATATGGGACCAATTCGCGCGTATTAGGAAGATATGTCAGAGACATGGGGGTGTTGAGCTTGGAAGAAGCGATAAGAAGAATGACCTCCCTGCCTGCGACTAAATTCAATATCGACAAGAGGGGTGTGATACAAGAAGGTCATTTTGCAGACATTGTTGTGTTTGATGCCAACGAGGTAACGGATATGGCCACCTTTTCTGATTCACACCAATATGCTAAAGGCTTTAAATACATCTGGGTAAACGGTGCATTGAGTATGGACCAATCGATTCAGGTGCCTATCAAAAAGGGCATCTCGATTAGAAAATCACAGTAAAGTGAATCTTTTTTTTAAAAATATTTTTTCAAATGTTAAAATTGACTTTAAAATCATGTTAATCAAGCATATAGGTTTAAAAAAAATATTTTTTGACTAAAAAGTTAAACAAAAAAAATTTACCTAATCAGTTGATTCAATGCAGTTTAGTAAATAATCAATGATGCAACACGGAATTGTGCTGTTAATATTTTTAACATATTGTACTAAAACTTAACAAACAATTATTATAAATTGATGTTATTACTAACGATTGTTATAACCAAGTTCACCAAATCTCCACAATATGGATTCTTTATTTCTATTAGACGCAACTACAGTGATTGCAAAAACGGACTACGTTTCGTTTACTTTCTTTGTAGGCACAATGGCTATGATGGCCGCTTCTGTTTTTTTCTTTTTTGAACTGAACAACACAAGCCAAGAGTGGCGTACCTCGGTATTAGTATCGGGTTTGATCACTTTTATTGCTGCAGTTCACTACTATTACATGCGTAGTTATTACGCAGAAACACAGGATTCTCCAACCTTCTTCCGTTACGTTGATTGGTTGTTAACTGTGCCTTTGATGTGTGTTGAGTTCTACTTAATCACAAAAAAAGCAGGTGGTACAACAAATTTATTATGGAAGATGATTTTAGCTTCTGTAGTAATGTTAGTAACTGGTTACATGGGCGAAGCTGGTTTAGGCAACGCTACAGTTTGGGGTACAGTAAGTGCACTTGCTTACTTCTACATTGTGTATGAAGTATGGATGGGCGATGTTAAGAAATTAGCAACTAGTGCTGGTACAGCTGTTGCAGCTGCAAACAAAGCATTAGGCTGGTTCATTTTAGTTGGTTGGGCTATCTATCCATTAGGATATTTAATCGGAACAGCTGAAGGTCAGTGGTATGCAGGATTTGCAAATATTGGCTTGAATATGGATATTGTTTACAACATCGGTGATGCTGTAAATAAAATCGGATTCGGTCTTGTTATATATGCATTAAGCAGAAAAACTGCATAATACATACTATCTTTAAGGGGCGAGTGAATAACTCGCCCCTTTTTTTATGCCTACTATATGCAAATAAAGCTCAGACAAGTACTTTTGATGATTGGATTCTGTATGGCATTTTTACATGCTTATTTTCCAATATCAACTAATCAGCAATTGGTCGTTTTATTTGTTACCCTATTTACTTTAGGCATTCCACACGGCGCTTTAGATTTTTACATCGATCAAAAATTAAACGCCGGTGCTGGTAAAAATCACAAATACTTATTTTTAGCAAAATACCTCATGAATATGTTGGCGTATGGATTGGTATGGTATTTTCTTCCAACCATCGCAATCCTTATATTCATTGGATTAACGGCATTTCACTTTGGGGAAATCGATTGGCTAGGAAAAAGCTATACTGGAATACACAAATTAGTTTATAGTATTTTAGGTCTCAGTTGGATATTGTTTTTACTGAGTAAAAACATTCATACAGCAATCGATGTATTTGTTCTATTGGGGCAATCCAAGATGCAAGCTGATGAGTATATCCATTTTGCAAAAATAATATTGCCTATTTCTCAGGCAGCACTGGTTGGCATTCATATTATTTTATTCTTTTCTAGTAAATACTTTTTTTCGGACAACAAGCAATTCTTTTTTGCAGTCATGCAAATTGGATGTTTGACTATCTTAAATATGCTCCTACCACTTTGGTTGTGCTTTAGTTTTTATTTTGGATTGTGGCATTCTATTTTATCATTTGATAAAATAAGACAGGAATTTGAAATGCAAAATAGCCTCCTTGGATGGAAAAAATTATTAACCAAAGCGATACCCTATGCGGTTGTAGCTTGGTCAGGCATAATTGTATTCATTTATTTTTCGCTAGAAGCCTGGACGATTAAAGAAGTCTTACCCCTTCTGTTCATTGGCATTGCTGTACTTGCCTTACCCCATTTGCAAGTGTTTACTAAAATTAAGCTTGACCCTTCTAAGTAAGGTTTCTCGATGTGCCTAAATTATTGCTCAGCACTATTTGGGTGATTTCAAAAATGACACAAATTCCTTTTGCCAAATTTGATACCCTTTGGGATTCATATGTAATTTGTCAGCTATAAAAATATCTTTCAAAACTTCTTTATTTTCATCCAACATCGCATTGTGTATGTTTAAAAATCGAAGGTGTTTTTGTGTCTCTACATAATCCTTAATGATTCTATTTGCCTCTAAGTATTTCGTTTCTAAATGCCATCTAGCTATACTTGGCTTGATAGAGACAAAAACGATTTCAGTAGATTTAGGTAATTTTTTTAATAAAATCTGGTGCAGTGTTTTGAACCTATTTAACACAGTGGCAGGACTTACTGTATCTACATCTGCTAGATCATTTTCACCACAATAGATAAAAACTTGACTCGGCTGGTATTTTACAATCGACTCATCTACATAATAAATTAAATCAACCAATGTTGCACCTCCAAATCCTCTATTGATAATGGGGTATCCTGGAAAATACATCGCCACATCTTTCCATTTTGTAAATGAGGAGCTGCCAGCAAAAACGATTTGCCCCTTAGGAGGCATTACAATGCTATCCGATTTTTGAAATTGAAGTACTTCTTGTTTAAAAGGCTGAGCATGAAGCTGACTAGGCGCCTGGCTGCTTGCTATTGCAAACAATAGGATACATACAATTTGAAAACAGCTTTTATTACAAGGATGCATATGCTACTGTCTATTGTTATTGGTAATCAGATTCGTTGTAATCATCTTCTTCACCAAAACTTCCTAAATTCATCATACTGCTCATCAGGTCATTGAATTCTATTTTTCCATCAATCATTTTTTTATTGATTAACGAGAATGCGGCAAGACCATGCAATACAAATTCCATTAATAAAGCTGATTCTTTTTCGTTGGCTTGAGGATAATATTTTTTAACCAAGCCAAACAGTCCATCCACCTTATATAAAGCGATTACTTTGTCGGCATCCTTCATGTCCAACATTAAATTCAAATGGTTGCCCCCATCAAACCAACCCGTGATCGCTTTGTATGGATTGTCCAAGGCCTTTTCTTCTCCCTTTTTATTGACCATCTTTTTCTTCTTCAATAATTCTGGATTCGGGAAGTATTCAATAAACTGAGTCCGTATTGCCTTATTCAATAAATTTAGTGCTACTTCGTAAGGACCTTCTTGTTCGCCTTCATAAACCAATTCTATTTTACCAGTGATAGATGGAATGATGCCCATTAAATCACTGATCCAAACATAAGTATGTTTTTCGTTGTGGATGATAGCACGACGTTCAGCTGAACTAATTGCATTTTCAAAAGCCGCAATCGTTAGACGCGCACTTACGCCGCTTTTCTTATCTACAAATTCATTCGATCTAGCTTCAAAAGAAACCTGTTCGATTAATCGTTTGATTAAATCACTAATGTCAACTCTTTGTTTTTGTTCTTCTAAGATATCCGCCTCTTGTTCAGTAATTGCCAATGAGGTTTCCAAGGTTTTTGGATAGTGTGTCAATATTTGACTCTCGATTCTGTCTTTTAATGGCGTTACAATACTACCTCTATTGGTATAATCTTCTGGATTTGCGGTAAAGACAAATAAGATGTCCAATGGCATACGCAATTTAAATCCGCGTATTTGTATGTCTCCTTCTTGTAAGATATTGAATAAAGAAACCTGGATTCTTGCTTGCAAGTCAGGTAATTCATTGATGACAAAAATGCAACGATTGCTTCTTGGTATAATACCATAGTGAATCACTTTTTCATCTGAAAAACTCAACTTTAAATTTGCAGCTTTGATAGGATCAATATCCCCAATTAAATCTGCTACACTTACATCTGGTGTGGCCAATTTTTCTCCATAACGTTCAGCTCTATGAAGCCACTGTATGGGTGTTTCGTCTCCATGTTCAGCGATTAAATCTTTAGCAAATTTACTTAATGGATTCAATGGATCGTCGTTGACTTCGGAACCCATGATTACAGGAATGTATTCATCTAACAAGTCTGTCATCTGACGTGCCATTCTCGTTTTAGCTTGTCCACGTAAACCTAAAAATAAAATATTATGTCTGCTTAATAACGCGCGCTCCGTATCCGGTATCACCGTGTCTTCGTAACCCAAAATACCTGTAAATGGATTTTCTTTATTTTGTAAACACTTAATTAAATTATCACGTGCTTCATCCTTGATAGATTTAGATTGATATCCTGATTTAATTAACTGCCCTAGCGTATTGATTTTTTCAATGCCCACTAATTTCTTTTTTTCAATTTCTTTTTTATTCGCCACTTCTTTTTTCATTTTAATACACTGTTTTTCTTTTTCCACTTTCAAAATCATTGAATATAAAACTACCTAGCTTATCCAAAGATGCGAAATAGGCCTTGCCATGGTTCATCTCGGTAAACTCCTCTACAAATTTTTGTAAATAAGGGTCGGACGCGATCATGAAAGTCGTTACCGGAATTTTTAATTTTTTACACTGTGCCGCCAAATTTAAACAACGATTCACTACTTTTCTATCTAATCCAAAACTATTCTTATAGTATTTAGAACCAATTTTTAAACAAGTTGGCTTGCCGTCGGTAATCATGAAAATCTGTTTATTTGGATTTTTACGACGACGAAGTAAGTCCATTGCCAGTTCAAGACCTGCAACTGTATTGGTATGATAAGGGCCCACTTGTAAATAAGGAAGGTCTTTGATCTCAATGCTCCAGGCATCGTTTCCAAACACAACAATATCAATCGTGTCTTTGGGATATTTAGTAGTAATCAATTCGCATAACGCCATCGCCACTTTTTTAGCTGGCGTAATTCGATCTTCACCATATAGAATCATGGAATGAGAAATATCAATCATCAATACCGTAGAGGTCTGCGTTTTAAAGTCACTCTCGCGAATGAGTAAATCATTTTCATGCATCGTGAAATTTTCAACACCATGATTGATTTGCGCGTTACGGATACTTTCTGTAAAATCTACCTGGTCGATGTTATCGCCAAACTGGTAGGCCCTTGTATCTGGGCTTAATTCTGCGCTGGGACCAGTTTTATTTGTCTGATGGTTGCCTTTAGACCCTTTTTTAAGTTTACCAAAAATGTCTTCTAAGCTCTTTTTACGGATAGTCTGCTCTGTTTTAGAAGTGATCTTAAAGGTTCCGTCAGGTCCATTTTCCTTCAAATAGCCATTTTCCTTTAAATCTTCGATAAAATCACCCATTCCATAGTCGTCATTGGTGAATTTATGCTTTCGATCTAGTTGATTGAGCCAATCTAAGGCTTCAGTCGCATCCCCATTGGTATAGTTCAATAGCTCAGTGAACAAGTCAAGCATTTGCTCAAACATGCTTTTTTTATTTTCTCCAGCCTTAAATGGGGTAAATTGAAATCCAATCATAACAGGTACAAATTAGCGATTTAGTAGTCAAAATGATTACGAATTGAGGTTTTTTTGATGAAAAGATGCAATAAATGCAGAAAATTAACAAAACTGATAATGCTCCATTTTGAAATAAAAAGATAGCACCAGTGCTTTATAAAATTAAAGTCGCTTATCTTATTTTATAATTCTTAATTCGCGATTTGTAAATTTATTGGGAAAATCGTATTTTTAGAATATGAAAGCTCATAAAGGCATGCGACCGCAGGATATAGTAGTACTCCTCAAAATTTTTTCTTTAGGGGAGGAGGAATGGTTGAATAAAGACCTTTCAACTAGCTTATTCATCAGTCAATCTGAAATTTCTGAATCCTTGAACCGATCCTTATTTGCGGGCTTAATAGGTGTAGACAAGAAAACCCTTCAAAAAAACGCCCTTTATGGTTTATTGGTTTATGGGATAAGGTATATGTTTCCCGCTCGAGCCGGAACCTTAGCCAAAGGCATTCCAACGAGCGCATCCGCTCCTATATTAAGAGACGACTTTCCTAACGAAAACAGTTTAGTTTGGCCAGACCCAAAAATGGAAACAAGGGGTCTTTTAATTGATCCACTGTATCCTAAAGTAGTGGAAGCTGTTAAATTGGATCCAATGTTATATGACCTATTGGCTTTGGCAGATACGTTTAGAGTCGGTAACGACAAAGAAGTTGCTAGAGCGAAAGAATTGCTAGGCAATATATTTGGACAAGGGGACGATTATATTAGTTGCTAGCAGTGTCAACAATAAAATAGGTTGGATACAACTTTAACAAATTTTGAAAACTATATAGCAATCCTTTAGGAGAACAATAACTGTGTTTAAATCTTTGCTTCACTTGAAGATGCAACCAAGAAGCCAAAGTGATACCTATCTCGGATCTTGGATCTATTTTTCCAAATTCGGCCGATACTTCTTTTTCCTTTAAAATAGTTATGGCCTCCTGATACAATGCCAATAAGGCCTGTGGCTTTAGACGGAATAAATTATACAAATGAAAAATATCAAATACAAGAAAGTAGATATGTTGTTGTCCTGAAGCACTTAAACCTCCTTTGCTTTGTAAAAAAGGAGTTAAACAGCCTGGTTCTAAGGCTACTGCAGCAACCATTCCCTGAAATGGATGAATGGTTTTTAATTTAATCAGATCAGGCGTTGCAATAAAGCGCCCTTCAAATTTTTCATTTAAGTATGTAAGCTGCAGCTTTCCTTTTACCTCCAAGGATAAACTTGAATCAATAAACAGTTGCATGGCATGATTGATTTTAATTTCATTCAATAAATCAGACCAAGAAAAATGATAAAGGAAATTACGTGTTGTTTTTGACGGTAAGTCCTCATCGATTTTACCACCGCGGAGTTCGACTCTCTCGGTTGGCAGCCATTTAAGGCTTCTTGATGATGGCACAAAGATACACAATAAATAAAAACACACTATAAAATAAGTAGGAAACTATAGAAAAATATTATCTCACAAAAAATACAGCAGGGACTGGTCTTTGTCCTGTTGGGTCCGATGGCTTGATTGTTTCTTTTCCATTGATCAATAAACAACTACTTCCACCGCCATCTAAATTAATTGCCTCTACACAACCTAGGTCAATTAAAATTTGTGCAGTTTCAGTTAAGGTAGTGCCTACTGCAATATTTTTCATTCGACCCTGAACTGCAAGCAATATCAATTGGCCTGATTGAGTGTAACCCATTGCGGTGCGGGGATGATGGTCGGCAATGGCCTTGCCAGCAAATTTTTTTTCTTCATTATTTGAAATAAAAATTACACCCTCTTTAATCAAAACAGGTCCACCACCGACAGCCCAATTTAATTTCCATTTTTTTAAACTAGTAAGCGCACTGTGGCTCTTTGATAATTTAGAAAACGCATCCTTAATGGGCGCCATTGGACTTTGTTGATATAAGACATGCTTACTATTAGAATCGGTGTAAGTATACGCTACATCCATCTTGCCATTTTTTTGCATACCAATGGCAGATGACAATACATGTGTATAGGTTAAGCTATCTTTTCCTTTGCCCTCCATATCCTGCTTGTTCAAAGCTAATAAATGACCCTGATTGACTAAGACATTTAAATTCGTATTGTTTTTAAATTCAAAGAAAGAAGCATTCATTACTATGGAAGGTTGTCCTAATCGTTGATAAAATTCGGTTGGTGTGAAGCGTCTATAAAGTGTTGTATCAACGCCCATTTCAATCATTGGGTCATTGGCATTGATGATAACATAATACGCCTTAAAAGCACTATCATTCAAAGTAGAAGAAGTAGAAACATATGCTTGAATAGCCGTTGTTTTAAGATCGAACTCTGCTGATACATTCTTCCACTGCACTTTTTGAGCTAAGACCGGCACAGTGATAAAAGCGCAACAAACAAAAAGATACAGGTATAAAGAAGCTGTATTGGAACTAGTATTTTGGTATTTCATGATATGACTTATGAAGATGAAAACGATGTACTAAAGTTAAGGGTTATATCTAAAAAAGAGCTTGCACAAAAAAGGCCTCCCGTTTCCGGAAGGCCTATATTCAAATCTTACTAAACTTTGTATTTGACTACTTCGTTGAGAACCACATTTCTTTAGTGTGGTAATCTATTGTAGTTGCACCAATTCTAGTTAACTCGTTGATATTCCAAACATACTCAGAGTTAAATCTTGGACGCATTCTATAAGCTACTTTACCGCCATTGTCCTGGAACAAATCTGCTGTAGCAGGAAGTGTAAAGCCTGTATAGACTTGCACCCCATTTGCATCCTTATCAGTGTAGTGGTATCTACGCATATCTACCCATGTTTCAAAAGTACCATGACCCCAAAGTGCGATGTATTTTTGTAACATGATCATTGGTAAGGTTAAGCTATTCGCACTTGCAGGAACAACTGCTGTGTTGGCTAAGAAAGCATCTCTTTTAGCAGCTGTTAATAAATCTGCCGTTGGCACATTCGTATTAAAATTAGCCATTAATAAATCAAAGTGCTTTGCGATACCGTCTTTATATGCTGCCAAAGCAGTTGTTTTGTCTCCTTTTAAGAAAGCAGCTTCGGCACGTAAAAACGCCATTTCAGTGGCAGTCATTACTGGGAAAGGTGCATTATTTCTAAAGATAAAACGACAGTTCACGTCTGTAGCCGGAGCTGTATTCACTGTACCAGTTGCTTGTGATAAACCATGGAAACTTTCTGGACGATCAGCGCCTGCCAAAACAAGTTGTCCTTTTACAGGCTCAACACCTTTGAAAGTACCATTGCTATTTTTTCTTAACAAGTAAATCGCTCTTGGATCTGCTACTCCTGTAAATGCTGGATTTAAACCACTCATTAAATCTGCAATGAAAGCAGATTGTCTGATCGCAGTTGGAGAAGCTGTTGTTGCACCACCCAAGTTATTTCTGAATGGTCCAAGGAAATTATTTGTTGCACTAACAGTCGTAGCAGCAAATTTAACTAAAGCGTCATCATTTGTTTCTTTCATTGCAAGATTCGTATAGTACAATACTGAATCTGCTTTGTAAATAGACTTATTAGATAAGTGATGATGTGATCTAGCCAATACGCCATAAACAAACTTCTTCCATTTAGCAACATCCCCTGCATACAAGAATGCATCTCCTTTAGCCAATGCAGCTTGACCACCGTTCTCGCCTGTTTTATTCAATAAATCAAGCGCTTCAAAAGATAATTTTCTAGCATGTGCATACACTTCTTCCTGAGTATCGTATCTAAACGTAATTAAGTCTGTATTAAATGCATCTTTTAAAATTACTTCGCCATGATAGTCAGTTAATGTTAACCAGCTCCAAGCAAAAATTGCTTTTCCCACACCCGCTAATTCCCATTGTTTGTTTTCTAATGCCCAGTCAATCAGCTTAACATTGTTTTGTCCAATGTCATAATAATGAGTACGCCAGAATGATTGTGCAACGTCTGTATTAGTATGACCCATTCTGTCAAAGTTGCTTTGCGTTCCAGCAAAAGCAAAGTTTTGAACATAAGCGCCTATATATCTAAGGTCATTCATAGGACCGTGTCCGCCATAGTTGCCAGCCATTGAAGCAACTATCTGAGGCATTAAAGTTTCTGGAGCCACCTTCACATCATAGTTTGGGTTTTTGTAGGCTTCGTCTATTTTTTTAGAACAAGACGCCACTAATACGATCAAAGCGCTTATTGCTAAAAGATTTTTAAAATTATATTTCATAAATAAAAGTTTTTATTGATTAAAAAGAAGCTCTAAATCCAAAATTGAAGCTAACTGGCGCGCCCATGTTTCCATAGTCAAATCCAAATCCACTAACACCACGGCTAGCAGAACTTGTTGCACCTACTGCAGGATCAGCTCCTCTGTAATTGGAAATAAGAATTAAATCATTAATCGTTAAAAATACATTTAATGTTTTAGCTAATTTGTCAACATCACCGTGTAACAATTTCTTTACATTATAGTTAAAAGTAAGGTCTCTTAATCTAAACCAGTTCACGTCTTTTTCGATAAACGCTTCTTCTGGCATAGTTGTATAATATAAAGAGTTAGTTGCTGGAGTAATTGAAATGTTGTTTTGAGTTGGAGTAGTGGTGTTTTCTTTACCATCTCTTAATACACCAGGCACAACTCTTGCAATATCTCTGTCTGCTGTAATAGCACTTCTACCAATCGTTGTTAAATATCTTTCAGTTGCATTAAAGATATCTCCTCCCACTTTAATATCCCATAAGAAAGAGATTCTTAAATCTTTATATGAAATGTTATTCAACCAACCCAATGTGAAGTCTGGGTTACGATCACCTCTTACTTTAAAGTTGGCATCAATTAATGGCAAACCTGTTGTAGGATTAATTAAAATTTGACCAGCATTGTTTCTAAGATAACCATGAGATGTAATCGTTGTTGTTGGTCCACCATTGGTTAAACCACCTCTTGCATTCGCATAAACCCATGTATCAGAGATATAGAATTCTGGAACGTTAGCAGGTAAAGAAGTTACCTTGTTACGCATTCTATTAAAGTTAAAACGGGTATTCCAAGAAAAATTCTTGTTGTTTACCACTAAGTAATCTAACACCACTTCAAGACCCGTATTTTCATTTGAACCAACGTTCAAAGTATTTAAAACAAAACCAGTACCATAACTTGCTCTAAAGTTCTCAGCAATCAAGTCTGTGTTTTCTGTTTTGTAATACGTTGCTTCGGTACTTAATCTTCCGTTCAAAAACTTCAATTCAGTACCAAATTCCATTGTCTTTTGACGCTCTGGAGTTAAATAAGGATTTGCGTTAGTGAAATCATAATAATATCCACCACCACTACCAGTGTTAAAGTTCAAGATAGATTGGTTTGCATAAGGTGCACTAGAACGAGCCGTGCTCGCCAATGAACCTCTCAATTTCCAATAGCTTGCAACTTCTTTCACCACAGGGAAGATATCAGACATAATTACACTCACACTTCCTGCTGGATAATTATATGCTCTGCTTGAAGTAGGGAAAATAGAAGACTCCTCAAAACGGTGAGAATAAGTAAAGAATACTTTGTTATCATAGTTCACCGCTGCTTCACCAAAATAAGCAGCCTGACGATTGATACTATAGTTTGGCAAACCAAAACGATTCATATTGCTATTGCGAATTCTTGAAGCAACCGCAGTGTTAGCACTATCTGTTCTATTGGCATCTGTTAAGTTGTTACCAAAAATTGAAGTGGTTTGTGTTTCATAATCCTGCCACATATTACCTATCATCAATCTAGTATTGATTTTACCAAAGCTTTTCTTTGCTGTAGCAGTTACGGTATGGTTGTAACCATAATAAGTACGGTAGTAATTTTCTAAAGCTCCTTTTTGAGCGCGGCTTAAGAAGTTAGATGCAGAGTCCCACTTTGTATAACCATTTTGTTGATAGGTATCATAACCTACTCTTCCATTGATCGTCAACCAACTTGTTGGTGTATAATTTACAGCAAGTGTAGCTACTGTTCTTGACACTTCGTCACGACTTCTGTTTTTGTATAAATTGAAATAAGGATTATCTAATTCGGCATTTGGATCACCTGAAAACAAAGCCTTCTTAGTACCATTTCCGCTGATCCAATCTTTTGCATCGTTGTCAACTGGCCAAGACAATAAGCTCAATACATATCCTCTAACACCTCTTAAAGGCTTATCGTTTGTGCTTTTGATATAACTCACGCTTGGAGAAATTTCTAAGTTCTTACCAATTTTATGATTGGATACAATTCTGAAATTGTATTTTCTAAAATTATTGGTACGTACCGGAGAATTCTCATCTAAATAAGAACCAGACATACGAACTGAATGATTTCCTTTTCCATACTCTAAAGACACATTATGTGTATTTGAAAAACTTGTTTGAAAAAAGTTATCTAAGTTTTGATAACGCGCAGCGTTCTTATCTCCTTTTACAGGATAAGGCAACATAGGTCCAAAATAAGAAAAGATATTTTGTGCTACACCATTTAAACCTGCGTCAAACTCAGTCATCAATTCTGGAAATCTTGTATAAGCTGTTAGTCTAAGACTATTGTCATAGTTCACTTTTACTTTACCGTCGCTATCTCCACCTTTTTTAGTGGTAATTACAATTGCACCAGAACTTGCTTGGCTACCATAAAGCGCAGTCGCTTCTGGACCTTTCAAGACGGTTACGTTTTCAATATCATTTGGATTCAAATCTGCAATACGGTTAGTATAGTCATTAGATCTGTTTTCAGATGCTACGTTAGCACTTGTTGGCTTTACCGCTAGACCTGTATTTCTGTTATTTTCATTTACAGATGAGTTATCAACGATTACACCATCTATGATGAACAAAGGAGAGTTATCTAAAGACAAAGAGTTAAAACCTCTCAAAACAATTTGAGAACTCGCACCTGCTAATCCACTAGTCGGGTTGATGGTTAAACCCGCGATACGACCTTGTAATCCATTTACAAAGTTGTTACGTTGTGTTTCGGCAAGTTCGCTACCTTTTACTTTTTGTACAGAGTAACCTAATTCTTTAGGGTTACGCTTGATGTCCATTGCGGTAACAACAACTTCCTCTAAAGTATTGTCTTTAGGAGCAAGGCGTACTTCCATAGAAGTGGCATTGCCTACTCTCACATCTTTGGATTCAAATCCAACCAATGAAAAAGTTAATACTTGATTGTTTGAAACTGAAATAGAAAATGTACCTGCATTATCGGTACTAGTTGCTACTCTCGTTCCTTTAACAAGGACGGAAACATTGGACAATGGAGATTTATCGTTTCCGACAACCTTACCAGTTACCAATTTTTGTTGTGCGTTTGCTATTGAGATACTTGCAAAAAGTACCAACAACAAACTCCATAAACCTTTGGTTTGCATAATTTTAAAACTTTGGTGATTAATAAACATAGGACTGACCCTATTGTTAACGTTAAGTTAACGCATATTAGTATTTAATGAGAAAAAATTATATGAAAAACTTGCATGATTTTGGTTCTTTTTTTTTCAAAGGACCAATTGCGCTCCCCGCAATTATAATTCAATCGTTGCCTCACGGTTAAAGCCAGCTCCTTCTTTAAATTTGATATAGCCTAATTGATTGGTGTAAAGTCGTGTTTTTCCAATCCAAAAGGGAGAAATGTTGGCATGGTGATGACCAAAAATCCAGGCATTTGGGGCCATTTTTTGTATAAAATCGTCCAAATTTGTGGCAAAACCAGCATTTATTGGGTCATTTTGGTGTTTTTTGGGATAATTCAAAAAACTCGGTAAATGATGCGAAATAACCATCTTTCGAGGCAATTTTGTAGCCTCCTCGGTACCTGGTTCTGGGGTTGATGCTGTCTTGTCCTCAAGAGCAAGGGTCAAAAAACGGATCGCTTCTTGGTGTAACCGATTGTATTCCAGCGGGGTTATTTCCTGTCCTTTTAAATGAATTTGAGTAAAATCACGCATCCTTTTCGCGACTATTTCAGTTAACTGAGGGGGGATATGAGACCATAGGGTCGAAAAAATAAGTTCAATGGGACCGGCTGGGTCCTCTAAGCACTTGACTTTATTGTTTAACAAGAAGACATTCGTTCGGATAGCTTCTTCAAAACTACCTGGCATAGTCGCCAAATCTGTTCCAAAATATTCATGATTCCCAGGCAACCAATACGTCATTTGAAAATGGTCGGATACATAATTCAAAAAATCTTGATGCTGTTGCCGATCACAAAGCGGCATAATATCTCCAGCTAATAGTAAGATATCAGCAGAAGCCAAGAGTGGTTTTTTAAAAATTGCTTTTTTATTTTGCGCAAATTCTAGATGTAAATCAGATGCGTACTGAAAATTCATTAAGATAAAACTAAACAAAGTAATTATCTTGCTGCCATAAAATATACATTATGAAAGAACAAAATTTTAAAAATCACGCGCAAATGGTACCTGGATTTCACTATCTAACTTTTGGAGCCATTCTTGCATTAATAGGTGGATCGATCAACTATTTATTAAAAGCTACACCTGAAAACAAATATTTAGCATCCTTGATTGTATTAACCTCCATCATATTTGTTCTAATCGCTTGGTTTTCTAGAACATTTGCTTTAAAAGCACAAGATAGAGCCATTCGTGCAGAAGAAAATTTGCGTCATTTTGTGTTAACAGGTAAGTTGCTTCCTGCTAGTTTAAGAGTGGGTCAAATTGTTGCATTGAGATTCGCAGCAGATGCTGAATTTGTTGCTTTGGCTGAAAAAGCGGCAGCGAACAATTTATCAGGAAAAGAAATCAAAGCGTCTATCCAAAACTGGAAAGCAGATTTTTATCGCGTATAATGAGCTCCACGCTAAAAGATATTCAGACCCATTACTCAATGGGTCTTTTTTTTGCTTAAATTTATTGCATCTAAAACAACTTTATGATCAAACAGTTCATCGCTTTACTAAGCATCATTGTATTTACTCAATTGGGTTATGCGCAGGATTTAAATAAAGAACTAAGTCCATTAAAATGGAGAAGTATTGGCCCCTTTAGAGGCGGTCGTTCCAATATGGCAACTGGAGTCCTCAATAATAGAGATGTTTATTACATGGGTACCACTGGTGGTGGTTTGTGGAAGACAGAAAACAGCGGACTCAATTGGAATAATATTTCTGATGGATTTTTTAAAACAGGATCTGTTGGTGCAGTAGCAGTGGCAGAAAGTGATGCCAATATTGTTTATGTAGGCATGGGCGAACATGCTGTAAGAGGCGTGATGACACATCATGGAGATGGTGTCTATAAAAGTACGGATGCTGGTAAGACTTGGAAAAAAATGGGATTGGATGCAACACAACATATTTCTAGAATTACCATTGATCCAAAAAATCCAAATATTGTTTTTGTTGCTGCACAGGGCGCATTGTATAGTAAGTCAACAGAACGTGGTATTTACAAATCAATAGATGGTGGAGTAAACTGGAAAAAAGTGTTGTATGTAGATGATAAAACAGGTTGTGCAGAACTATCCATGGATATGCAAAATCCATCTATCTTATATGCTGCCATGTGGGAACATGGTCGCTTGCCTTGGCAGGTAATCAGTGGTGGACCTGGAAGTGGTTTGTATAAATCAACCGACGGTGGAAACAATTGGGAGAAGATGGACAATGGATTGCCAAAAGAAATGGGTAAGATGTCTATCGCTGTATCAAGAGCAAATTCTGAAAAAGTATATGCGTTAATTGAAAGTGATTTTAGTAAAGATGCGGGTGGTTTGTATGTATCGGATGATGCGGGTGCAAGTTGGTCACAGATTAACAAGAGTCATCGTTTGATTCAACGTGCATGGTATTATATCGAACTCTTCCCAGATCCAACAGATGAAAATACGGTGTATGTAATGAGCGCGCCCTCTTTAAAGTCTATTGATGGTGGCAAAACTTTTGTAGACTTTGCTGACACGCATGGCGACTATCATAATTTATGGATTCATCCAAGCAACGGAAAGAATATGATTATTGCGGACGATGGCGGCGCTGCGGTAACACATGATGGTGGAAAATCTTGGAGCAGTCAAGACAATATGCCTACTGCACAATTTTATAGAATTAATGTAGACAACGAAACACCTTATAATATTTATGCAGGACAACAAGATAATACTTCAGTAAAAATTGCAAGTCGTGCAATAGGGTCTAGGAATGGAATAGATGAAAGACATTGGTCTGCTTCTGCGGGCGGAGAGAGCGCATTTTTAGCATTCGATCCAAACAATCCTCGATATGTTTTAGGTGGCTCTTATCAAGGAACCATTGAAGTGTTAGATACTAAAACAAAAGGAAGCACCAATATCATGGCGGCTCCAATTCAATACTTAGGAAGAGATGCGAAAGATATCAAGTATCGTTACAATTGGAATGCACCAATCATATGGAGTAAGCACGAGCCAAACACGTATTATCATGGAGCTCAATATTTATTGAAAACTGCTGATATGGGAAAAACTTGGAAAGAAGTTTCTCCGGACTTAACACGCAATGAAAAATTGAAGCAAGGAAAACCAGGTGTACCCTATACCAACGAAGCAGTAGGTGCAGAAAACTACGGTACATTGGCCTATGTAATGGAATCAATCCATGAGAAAGGGGTGATCTATACCGGCAGCGATGACGGCTATGTGTATCTTACAAAAGATGGCGGCGCTACTTGGAAAAATATTACACCAGCTGGATTGGCTGAGTGTTTAATCAACGCAATAGAAGTTTCACCACACGATAAAGCCACCGTGTATATTGCCACAACAAGGTATAAGTTCAACGACCACACACCAGGATTGTATAAATCAACGGATTATGGAACTACTTGGACTAAAATAAATACGGGTATTGCAAACAATGCATTTACAAGAGTGGTGCGCGAAGATGATACGATCAAGGATTTATTATTTGCAGGAACTGAATTGGGAATGTATATCTCTTTGAATGGTGGTAAAAACTGGAGCCCGTTCCAATTGAATTTACCCATCACACCAATTACTGATTTGCGCGTTCATCAGAATAATTTAATAGCTGCAACCTCTGGTCGATCATTTTGGATATTGGATGACTTAAGTTTAATTCGCCAATTTAAGGCAGACAGCACGGTCGCAAAAATCTACTCCCCAAGTGCTACCATGTTGGTAGCTGGTTACAGTGAGATGGATAACAATGATGCTAGTTTTAATGGAACAAATACCAGCCGCGGAGTGAATCCTGCAACGGGTATGGTATTGTATTATCAGTTACCAAGTATTGCAGATTCAGTTGAACTAAGCATGGAGATAAGAGATGCTGCAGGCAATTTAGTTCGTCGTTTTAGTTCTAAACCAGATGAAAATTATAAGCGTTATGATGGTGCACCAAGAAGAGATCCCACATTGAATAAAGAAAAAGGCTTAAACCGTTTTGTTTGGAATCTATCTCACGCTACTGTCACTGGCATTCCAAATGTATATATTGAAAGTAGCTTTAGCGGACATAAAGCCATTCCTGGTAATTATAACATCCGTTTACTTGCTGGCACAAAAACCATTGGGACAACCACTGGTAGCATTGTTGCCAACCCGAACTATTTTACAAGTTCAAGTGAATACCGTGTATATGATTCCTTGATGCGCTTAATGGAGAATACGGTTAGCGAAATGCACCAAATGGTCAATCAGCTTAAAGACAATAGCGATCATCTAGAAGCATTGGTTAAAAAACTACAAAGAGACGCTAACTATAGTGGTGACAAATACAATAGCTTAAAACAAAATGCAAGTACTTTAATTGCTAAGTTAAGAGTATGGGACGAGGATATGATTCAAAGAAAATCAACGGCATATGATGATGTAGAAAACTTCCCCAACAAGTTTACAGCGAACTATTTATTCCTGATGAATCAAACAGAAAGTGATATCCCGCAAGTGAATCAACCTAATTTAGATTTATTAAAAACGTATACCGCTGAATGGGAAAGATTAAAAAAGATCGGACTTAATTTAAAGAACGAAGCCATTCCTGCATTCAACAAGCAATTATGGGAATTAGGGATGGGTGCTATTTGGTAGCAACTATTTCCAGTTCCTAGTAGAGACGCAATCCTATTGATATCAATTGTCTGCATGTAAAATGCTAGGCCTCGTATCTTTAGGGTTGCGTTTTTCGTATTGGCGAACCTGATTGATTAGTTTAGGCTTGAATGCTCTAGGACGCTTTAGTTCATAGGCATAAAAAGCTGCGCCAATATTTTTTAAAAACGGAAAGCCAACGGTTGCTTCATCATATTTTGAATCATTCACTACACCATCGCTATTGACATAGACTGTTGCAGACAACATATAGTCAATATTGTTTTTGGTATCTAATACGTAAGACACGTCTGTTAAGAATCCATAAGCCCAGCCCACTTTATTAAAAACCCTAATATGCTTTGGTAGACTATGTGTGCTGTCTTGAAAAAAGAATTTGACATAACTATCGTAAAATGTGGATTCATCATATTTTGGGTAGTTGGTCTCTGAAGGATACTGTGATAAATATTGTAACAAAAACAATCTATCCTCTTTGGACAGATTGAATCTGTTTTGTTTTGGCACTGAGGCTGGAAACACAACAGCTTGTAGCATTTTCTGCATGTCCATTAAAGAAATATTGTTGTGCTTTGTAAAATCATACGGCGCATTGATGAGTTCATCCTTACTATTCCAATGTGCATCACCAATCAAAATTGGCGCGCTAAATTTAAAACTATCTGTATTGTATTGTGGCGCAAGGGCTAAGAGGGATTGACCATTTGAGTCTAAGAATCGCACACCGTTGCTATGTCTATTTTGGTCCTCTGTAAATCCCATAAACTGTCTAGTGATCCTAGATGAACCATAGCCCTTCTCTTGTAGTTTTTGATTGATTGGACCTTGACCCATAAATTGATACATGCGATTGTAAGGATCGTTTTCCGAGATCAAAAAAGCACGCTTTATAAAATGAGCGATAGATGGTTTTTTACTTTCAGCACTTGAATCTGCATACATCGCAACCTGTCTTTGATAGCTACTATCAAATTGAATGGTGGTGAATTTGTTGATGCCTGGCAGGTTCATTTCCTGTAATTTTTCTAAAGACAAAAACGCCAATGGCATTTTAACCATCGAAGCGGGATTGAAATAATTATTGTCATTTGCGTTGAACGTGTAATTCGTAAAATGCGGTGTACCCTTTTGATCCCGATCGATTTTGGTGTATACCAATTGGTATCTATACTTTTCTGGATTGTCTAACACATTTTTGGTCACACTATCTTGAATGGTACTTAAAATAGTATTGAATGGGGCCGACAATTGAGCAGCTACTTTGTTTGTCTTGATCATTAGAAACAGACTAACAAAAAGAAGGGTATTTTTCATGATAGACGTCATTGATGTATTGCAAATAAAACAAAATATATTATATTCACTAAAATTAAAACTATGGATAAGAATATACTTTTTGGTATTTGGGTTTTATCTGCCATTTACTGTGTTTACAAGCTCTTTAAAAGATCTAAAAATATCTCACTTGATGGTGTGATCGGATACTCACCAGGCCTTGAAGTCGTAATGGTGATTATTTTAGGACCATTATTGGCCGTAATCGATATCTCTTTAACTTGGATCAGGATTTACAAAGAAGCCGAAGAAGCAAGAAGAAGATCAAAGCAACAATCATAACACAATACATATTGTGGTAAATGACGCATAAAAAAGCCCTCAACAATTGTTGAGGGCTTTTTTGTTTTAGATCCCTGGATGATACACTCGCTCTGCTTTTTGAAGTACTTCTGTTTTATCTAAGGTCATTCTTTTTAGTTGTTGCGATTGATACATGGCTCTTTGGTCGTTATAATGCTTGTCCCCTTGATTATAACTTGCACCAAAAGTATTGACTGTTTCGATTAAAGGCAATCCTCCGTTTTTAGGGAATTTTACAAATCCAATATAAGCATCACCACTATTCATTTTTCTTTTGTCTTTACCAAATGGCTCAGACATGACTGCGGCCAATACATCTGGCATACCTCCTTGTGGCCAGTTTTCCTTTCCTCTCACCAATCGCTGTACATCGCCTAATGTTAAATCCGTTCTGCCATAGTTTGTCTGCAAAAAGTCAAAAATAATTTGATACACTTTTACTGCTTCCTCAATGGTTAACTTGTCATTCTTGCGACCTTCCATTACAAGCGGCACATTATAGTAAGCTAAATTATAGATTAATGCACCCTTACTTTCTGCCACTGCATTGTGGTCCCAATTTTTTAATGTGCTTATGATAGACGCTAATTGAGGATGTTTATTTTCATCCACCATGAAGATTGAATCTGCATTGAAGCCATAAGGAAACAAGATTGTATTTGGAAGTTGGCGATCAAACTTAATGCGCTTGATATCGTCGTAACTGATTTTATCAAGCTGATCGATTAAATCTTTAGCACGTCTGCTTCTATTGTCATGATAAGTTTCATATCCATCATTCACGTCAAAATCGTTTGGATTTAAATTGTCAGCTTCACTACTTGCCAAGAAAGGAGAGTGGTTGGCATTGAACAAATAACCGCTTTTTGGATTCAACATTTGCGGCAAGGCGCTTAGTGGTTTAAATTGATTCCATAAGGTTGCGGTCGTATTGCCTGGAAGAGTACTGCTCCAGTGATAGCTGGTATCCTTATTGCGATAGGGCATTTTTCCATTGGAAATATAAAAAATATTGTCCCCCTTATCGGCATACATAATATTAAACATAGGCAGGTGGTTCTGCTCCAGTGCACCTTTAAATTCTGTAAAATTAGTCGCCCTATTCATTGCGTACCACTGCTGCAATGCTCCCGCATCCATGAGCGCTGGCAAGCGCATCGAAAAATATTCCCCATTTGGTGTGGCCACTGTTGGTCCATAAATAGACTGGTAAGCTGTCTTGAAAATTGGAAAAGGAATGCCTTTGATATTTAATTTGATTTTTCGTTTTTCTAATTTCAACCAGTTTCCGTCTACTTTATATTCACCTGGATGTGACTTACTCGTTTCTAATTGATAGATGTCTATCTTGTCTTGAAAATTAACCGTATGCGCCCAACTTAAATTGGGCGTGACGCCATGAAAAATTAACGGTGCTCCAGGAAACAATCCGCCTAAAATATTCCAACCTTCTTCACTTTGTAAATGTGCTTCGTAAAATGCAGTTGGCCCTTCAATAGGCTGGTGTGCATTAATGACCAACATGGTTTCGCCTGATGCTGATTTATTCGCATTAATTGCAAATGCATTACTGCCCTCACCAGTGAATCCCTCTAATTTTGGAATGGTGCCGTTTAAAATTTTAGGCAACGCCTTGTCTACCCCACAAAATATGGCCACCGAAAATGCAGTTGAAGCTAAATAATCTTCGATACTTATTGGGAACACGTGTTTGTTCAACACCTTGTCTGGATGGGCTTTTGCATAAGCTTCCAAACCCAACAAATAGCCTTTCACTAGTTGTATCAACTTGGGGTCAAATTGATTCATTTGAGCAAGTACAGTTGCTTTTGTATTCAATAATCCAAAAACAAAATCGATCGGTGCGCCTTTTTTACCAAGATAGGTGGCCACTTTACCCTTTCCAGTAAGGATCAACGTTTGCATCGTAGTAAAATCATCTTCTGCATGTGCCCATGCAAGACCGTATGCCACTTCGGGATCGGTAGGTGCAAAAATATGGGGCACACCGAAGCTATCTCTAGCAATGTTAATCTGCTCTGTACGAATGATTGGAGGATTGGTGTATTGACTAGAAGCAAATTGCACCATTAGGGTACATAAGGCAAGTAAAAATAAGCGCATAATAGTATGGGTTAAAGAGAACAAGTAAATTTGGATACTTACAAAGTGCAATCTATGAAAATTAAATTAAGCATGATAAAACAAAAAACTACTAAAATTTGTTTTAACTTATATGATGCTTAAAAATACTGGATTATACTTTTCATTTCTTTTATTGTTCCTTGCTGTGTCCCTATCTGCACAAGAAAAAATGGTCATCAATGGAAGTATAAGAGATCAACAAACAGGAGAATCACTGATCAGGGCCGCCATAAAAATCAACGAAATACCGGGTCTGGGTGTGCTCTCTAATGAATATGGATTTTATGCCCTTGCTCTCCCTAGCGGAAAGTATACGATTACGGTTTCGCAAATAGGGTATGAAAAGCTCCAACAACAAGTCGATCTTAAAGCAAATTTAAGCTTGACGCTCTATTTAATACCAACTACGTCCCTAAAAGAAGTAGTGGTAGAGAGTAGTAAAAAAAATGACAACCTTTTAAAACCTCAGATGGGAACAGAGACCCTTAATTTAAACGCCATCAGAAAAGTGCCTGTTATTTTTGGTGAAAAAGATATTTTAAAAACATTACAACTACTTCCTGGCGTTAAATCTGCTGGAGAGGGCAATAGTGGCTTTTATGTCAGAGGCGGAGGTGCCGACCAAAATTTAATTTTATTAGACGAAGCCCCTGTATACAATGCTTCTCACTTGCTTGGGTTTTTTAGTACTTTCAACAGTGATGCCATTAAGGATGCCACCCTAATTAAAGGAAACGGCCCTGCGCAATATGGGGGCAGGTTGTCCTCTGTTTTAGATGTCAAAATGAAAGAAGGCAACAACCAAGATTTTAATGTAAATGGGGGATTAGGCCTTATAAGTAGTAGACTAAGTGTTGAAGGGCCATTGCAAAAAGACAAGTCCTCTTTTATTGTTTCTGGGAGAAGAACTTATGCTGATATTTTCTTGCGCGCATCAGAAGAATTTAAAGATAATATTTTGTACTTCTATGATTTAAACATGAAGGCCAATTATAAAATTGACGAAAAGAATAAGTTATTTATTTCTGGTTATTTTGGGAAAGATGAATTGGGGCTTGGAGATTCGTTTGGTATCAATTGGGGAAATAAAACAGGAACCATTAGGTGGAATCGCATTCTGTCCAATAAACTATTTTTGAACACATCATTCATTTATAGTGACTATAATTATAATGTTCAACTTAAAAATGGAGCCACTAATTTTAATGTGAACTCTAATATTAAGGATCTTAACTTAAAACAAGATTATAGTTTTTATGTCAATCCAAAAAACACGCTTAGGTTTGGATTTAATAGCATTCTACACACGATAACTCCAAGCACATTTAGTGGAACGGTGATTAATAGCAATCCGAAAGCCGGAAGAAATGGACTTGAAAACGCAATTTATATAAGTAATTATTATAAGCCAAACGACGACCTTAGTGTAGATTACGGAATGCGTCTCTCTGCATACAGTTTAATGGGTGGAGATGAATATGTTATTTATGAAAACGACCTCATTAAAAATAAAATAAAGTTAGACAAAAATAATTTTGGGAAAACCTATCTGAACCCAGAGCCAAGAATTACCGCCAATTATCGTTTAGCAGAACAAGTAAGCATCAAAGCGGGTTATGCGCGAAATGTGCAGCATCTTCATTTACTAAGTAATTCAACAGCCTCAAGTCCGTCTGATCAGTGGATAGGCAATTCCTATAATATTCAACCAGAAATTGCTGATCAAATTAGCCTAGGTTATGTTCAAGGATTTCAAAAAAATAATTTTGAACTAAGTACCGAATTGTATTTTAAAAATTTACAAAATCAACTAGACTATAAAGATGGAGCAGAAATAAATACCCTTGCAGATATTGAATCTGCCCTTTTATATGGAATAGGTCGAGCCTATGGCATTGAATTGTTATTTAAGAAAAAAGAGGGCGTCTTGACAGGATGGATAAGCTATACCTTGTCTAAAACGGAAAGGAAAATTAATGGCATCAACCAAAACAACTGGTATAATGCAAAACAAGACAGAACACATGACTTGTCTATAGTGGGTGTGTACACAATTAATTCAAGCTGGTCTGTCTCTAGTGTGTTTGTATTCAACACCGGAGATGCGGTCACTTTTCCAACAGGTAAGTATTTGATTCAAGGTCAGACATTATACCAATACGCTTCTAGAAACGCAAATCGTATGCCCTCAAATCACAGGATGGACCTGAGTGTGACTTATGATAAAAAAAGAAAAAAAAGAATTCAAGAATCCTGGAACTTTAGTTTGTATAATGTCTATGGAAGAGAAAACGCTTACCAAATTAATTTTCAAGAAGACCCAAAAGATGCAAGTAGGACGCAGGTCATACAAACGTCCTTGTTTAGATGGGTGCCTAGTATTACCTATCAATTTAAATTTTAATCATGTTTAAAAAATACATTTATTGCTCATTGCTATTTTTTGGTTTAAGTGCGTGTAAAAAAGAAATCACCCTTCCATTAGATATGAATCAATCCATGCTTGTAATTGATGCCGTGATAACAGACGAGATGGGTCCGTATTATGTTAAACTTAACAGATCATTGGCCGTTACCGATGCGGCTACTTTTCCGGGAGTTGTCAATGCGATGGTGGTCATCAAAGATAATTTTGGACAAATAGACACACTCAATCACACAAAAAATGGACTCTATCTTACTAACAAAATAAAAGGTGTGTATGGACGAACCTATTTTTTAGAAGTGCTAGTTGATGGAAATAAATATACAGCCCAATCGACCATGCCTCAAAAAGTAGTTCTAGATAGTTTACGAATAAATACTTTTAATATCAATGGCACTATACGGTATAGCGTCATTCCTGTATATGAAGACCCGATTTCATTAGGCAACAGTTATCGTTTTATTCAGAAAATTAATGACACATTAGATAAAACATTTCATGTTTTTAATGATAATTTAAATAACGGAAAAGTGAATCAACGACCACTAAGAGGCGGTACGGACTCGCTAGAAGTAAAATTGAACGACCTAGTTGCTGTAGAAATGCAATGTATCACGAGGGAAACCTATTTATATTATTATACCCTAAATCAACAAAGTGGTGCTGGACCTGGTGGCGGGACAACCCCATCCAATCCTCCCTCCAATTTGATTGGTGGTGCCCTTGGACTTTTTTCTGCGCATACCGTTCAAAAAAGAGGAATCAATATTAAATAAAAAAACCCTCAAGTTTCGTTGAAGGGAGATCTATAATTGAGTAGAAAAGTAAAAGCCTTGTAAGTTTAAACTTACAAGGCTTTTGATTTTTTGTGGCACCACCCGGGCTCGAACCGGGGACACAAGGATTTTCAGTCCTTTGCTCTACCAACTGAGCTACAGCGCCATCGGATTTACATCCATCCAAACAAATTGCTTTGTTCGGGGAGCAAATATAAGCAGACCGACCTTAAATAGCAAAAAATTGGGGTTGTTTATTGAAAATCAATGGAATTGGAAGGAATGAGACTCAATTCGACTTTCTTATGTGTTTTCAGGCTTTTATACT
The DNA here is from genome assembly GCA_943324415.2 of Sediminibacterium ginsengisoli. Lineage (GTDB taxonomy): Bacteria > Bacteroidota > Bacteroidia > Chitinophagales > Chitinophagaceae > Sediminibacterium > Sediminibacterium ginsengisoli_C. The sequence continues at coordinate 33,495 of CALPLN020000003.1, forward strand.
AGCGAGACAGTAAACGAGACAGATACAAACTATCAATCATGTTTACCGAACCAACCATTTACAACCCCAATGACATCCAAAAGCGAGCATTTGTTCAATCCTATATCAATGGGAAAAGATTCAGATTCTACACTGGAAAGAGTTTACAAATCACCTGCTTCCCTAACGAACAAACGGTCTTTAAAGACCGATCTAGGGAGATTAGGAGGCTTTCGCGTCACCTTAACAATCTACTTGAGAAGGGATGGTTACCCACAGATGAAGTAGACAAAATAGCACCTGAATTGCCCATAAAAGAAGCATTAGAAATGGTGTTAAATTTGGTCTGCTCGGGGGCATATAGCAAACTTTATGAAAGGGATATCATTAAAATAATTCAACAGCTTCAAGCGTTTCTTATATCTAGAAATCAACTAGGCTATATTGGGGCAATAAAGAGTAAAGATTTGGAGGCATTTCTATCTCAATTTAAAAGTTCTGGTACTTATTACATGAATAAGAGACGAACCCTTTCTTCTGTTTTTAGCATTTTAAATAAGCAAGGATATATTGAAAATAATCCCGTTATACAAACCACTAAGTTAAAAACTAAGGCTTTACTTCATGCTCCATATGAACCAGAATACCTTGCTAAAGTTTTCTCACACTTAAAAATCAATCAACCAAAATTATACCTATGTGGATTACTCATGTATGGGTGTTTCTTAAGACCGCATCAGGAAATAAGGTTGTTAAAAAGGGGCGATTTTTCTGACACACTTGAAACAATCTCACTTGATGGATCATCCAACAAGACGGGTAATATTCGAATCGTAAGAGTACCCTCCTTTATTATTAAAGAACTAAATGCATTAGGAATTCATTCACTGAATGACAACATTAATATATTTAGTAATGCCCCCGAGCCGCTCAACGAATCCTATTTTAATCTATTATGGTCAAGATCAAAAGTTAAGATGAAACAATTAGGACTAATAAAAGACAATCAAACGCTTTATAGTTTTAGACA
>CALPLN020000004.1 GCA_943324415.2 Sediminibacterium ginsengisoli
CGTAAAAAGTCTAAATGTTAATAATACAAACGCCAATCATTGAGTGGCATTTGGTAAAGTGAGATTAGCTCCTTAAATAAATTATAGTAGCTAGGCATTGTCTTTTTTTATAAAGCCGATTCTAGTTCTTTTATCCCATTTATTCTTAGTAGCTGATTCGTCCATTATATTCTCAATGGCATCGTATATTTGATTCAATTGCGCGTCGTAGCCGCTTAATCTGTCTTTTATTTGATCAAGCTGTAATTTAAAGTCAGATTTTATTAATAATACTCTTCTAAGCTCCACAAAAGCACGCATGATAGCAATATTCATTTGAATTGCTTTTTTGGAATTTATTATACCGCTAAGCATTGCAACACCTTGCTCTGTAAATGCATAAGGTAGATATCTAGTTCCGCCCCAGAACTCCAAACTTGAGGTTTCAATTTGAAACCTCAAGTTTGGAGTAGTATCATCAACTTGTTTTTTTTGTAATTTTAAATGCGCTACTTCTTCTTTTGTTAATTGAAACATAAAATCTATTGGGAATCGATTTATATGTCTTTTTACTGATAAGTTTAATGATTTTGTTTCTGTCTCATATAAGAATGCTATATCCTTGTCTAATATTACTCTTTGTCCACGTATCAGATAAATTCTATTTTGAACACTTTCTATCATTTCCATGTACTTATTTTTAAGTTGGAAAATTAAAAGAAGAAATTTATTAATTAATAAAAAGTTATTCGTTCGAAATTTTTCTCAATGTTTATGGTTGAATATTTAGTTTACGCTTAAAATCATAAGAGGGTACTTTATAAAGTATTTAAATTTCTTTCAAATACTTTATAAAATCAAAAAACCCGAAGCTTACTTCGGGTTTTTTAAAATCATTAGAGAAGCTAAAAAAATTAAATTTAGTTTTTTACAAATTTTAATTTTTGCGACGCTCGATTACTTTCTTTGCTGCAGCAACAATGTTCACTGCGTCCAATCCGTATTTAGTTAACAATTGGTTAGGCGTTCCGCTTTCTCCAAATGTATCTTGTGTTCCGATGAATTCTACTGGCACTGGATAATGCTTTGCAGCTGCTTGTGCAACTACATCTCCCATACCACCAATGACATTATGCTCTTCTGCTGTTACCACACAACCTGTTTTCTTTAAGCTGTTGATGATGGCTGCTTCGTCAAATGGTTTAATGGTATGTAAGTTAATCACTTCGACACTGATGCCTTCTGCTTCTAATTGTTTTGCTGCTTCAATCGATTTCCAAACAAGGTGTCCACATGCAACAATCGTTACATCTGTTCCTTCTGCTAAAATTTGCGCCTTACCAATTACAAAATCTGATCCATCTTCTTTGGTGAAGTTGGGCCATTTTGGTCGGCCAAATCTTAAATAAACTGGTCCCTCATATCCTGCAATCATTTTTGTTGCAGCTTTTGTTTGGTTGTAATCACATGGCACAATCACTGTCATACCAGGTAACATTTTCATCAAACCTATATCTTCTAGAATTTGGTGTGTTGCACCATCTTCTCCTAAAGTTAAGCCCGCGTGTGACGCACAGATTTTTACATTCTTATCTGAGTAGGCAACACTTTGTCTAATTTGGTCATACACACGTCCTGTACTAAATCCTGCAAAAGTGGTCGTGTAGGGAATTTTTCCACCAATGGTTAAACCCGCTGCTATACCAATCATATTGGCTTCTGCAATACCTACTTCAATGAAGCGCTCTGGCATTTCTTTCATCAATGGTCCTAACTTAAAAGAACCTGCTAAATCTGCAGTCAATACCACTACCTCTTTATTTTCTCTAGCGATTTCTAAAATACCATCTCCAAATCCCGCTCTTGTTTCTTTTTCGTTTTGTACTACGATGTCTTTTGCGTTCATGTTCGTAAGGTTATGCGTTGTTAATGTTTTTTAATTTTCGAATGTAGAATAGAAGTAAGGCGTCTTGGCTTCAAACTCTGCAGCACAAGTATCTACCATTTTGTAGACTCTTGTTATACCCAATGCTTTTCTTTTTTCGTAGACTTCGTCATCCGATACCTTGCCTTGTAAAACTTTAGCAATTTGCATATCACTAAAGCCATTTTTCTTTGCTTCTTTTAATGTTTCTGTTGGCAAAGTTTCCAAATTGTATTTAGCAATTTCTTTTTCTATATCACAGATGATTCTGATTTGGTAAAGGAACCAATTGTCAATGCCTGTTGCTGCTGCGATGGATCTTACTGTAGAACCTTGCATCAATGCATCTTTGATTCTGAAGATACGATCCCATTTTGGGGTCTTGATGTATTCCATTAATTCTTCGTTCTTCATCAAACTCTTTCCATAGTAACCCAATCCGATTGCTTCGTTCTCTAAGGATTGACATGCTTTCTGAATGGCTTCTGTGAAGCTTCTTCCTATTGCCATCACTTCACCCACGCTCTTCATTTGTAAACCTAATGTATCATTCGCTCCTTTGAATTTATCAAAGTTCCATCTTGGTACTTTTACAATTACGTAATCCAATGCTGGCTCAAAATAAGCAGAAGTGGTTTGTGTAATCTGATTTTTTAATTCATCTAAATGGTATCCGATGGCCAATTTAGCTGCAATTTTTGCAATAGGATATCCAGTTGCCTTTGATGCCAATGCAGAAGATCTTGATACACGTGGATTAATCTCTACTGCAATCAATTCTTCCGTTTCTGGATTCAATGCAAACTGCACATTACATCCTCCTGAAAAATTACCCAAGCTTCGCATCATCAACATCGCTTTGTTACGCATGTCTTGAAATGCGGTATCGCTCAATGTCATTGCTGGTGCCACTGTGATGGAATCTCCTGTATGCACCCCCATTGGATCTAAGTTCTCTACAGTACATATGATCACGACGTTGTCCGCCTGGTCTCTTAATAATTCTAATTCGTATTCTTTCCATCCTAATACAGCTTTCTCTACCAACACTTCGTGCATTGGAGAAGCTTTCAATCCTTTTTCTAAAGCGGCATCTAATTCACTTGCGTCATGTACGAATCCGCCACCTGTTCCTCCTAAAGTAAATGAAGGTCGGATCACCAATGGAAAGCCAATGACTTGTGCAAATTCTTTTCCTTCTAAAAAGCTATTTGCTACTCTACTTGGCGCCACTGCAATACCTATCTTCACCATCAATTGTCTAAACAATTCTCTATCCTCTGCGGTATTGATTGCAGCTACATCTACACCAATCATTCTACAGTTATACTGTTCCCAGATGCCTAATTCATCCGCTTCCTTACATAAGTTCAATGCAGTTTGTCCTCCCATGGTGGGTAAGACCGCATCAATTTGATTTTCTTTTAAAATCTGCTCAATGCTTTCGATGGTCAATGGCAATAAATACACTTTGTCTGCCATCATTGGATCTGTCATGATGGTGGCTGGATTGCTATTGATCAAAATCACTTTGATACCTTCCTCTCTCAATGATCGAGCGGCTTGTGATCCCGAATAGTCAAATTCACAGGCTTGTCCAATGATAATTGGTCCAGAACCTACTATTAATACCGATTTGATGGATGTGTCTCTAGGCATGTCTACAAAAATATAAATTGCGCAAACCTACAAATTTTTGCCCGCATTCGGTCCATATTGAGCCAAACAATTTTGTCCTTTTTAATTCGTATCTTCACCGCAATACTATATGTTATGGCAGTTATTAAAGAAGGGGCTAAGGCACCTGCCTTCAAAGGCGTTGATCAACACGGAAAAACGGTTTCAGTAGCCGATTTTAAAGGTCAAAAATTGGTTTTATACTTTTATCCAAAGGACGATACTCCAGGTTGTACTGCTCAGGCTTGCAACTTGCGTGATAATTATAAGAAATTGATTAAGAAGGGGATAGCTATTTTAGGCGTGAGTGTAGATTCTGTAGCTTCTCACGTTAAATTCATTGACAAATACGAGCTTCCATTCTCTTTGGTTGCGGACGAAGACAAGAAAATAGTGGATAAATACAACCTATGGGGCCAGAAGAAGTTCATGGGGAAGACTTATATGGGTACGACTAGAACGACTTTTTTGATTGATGAGGCTGGAATGGTACAACATATTATAGAAAAACCTGATACTAAAGACCATACTGCCGAGATTTTGGCTATATCTGGCTGGTAGTGTAAATCATTCTTTTTCTTATGACTTTGACCATCTTCAATTACTTGTATTTTTCGCTGCTTGTACTTGCGTTGATAGCGTTCGTTGATGTTCTAGTAAAATTTAAGAAAGGGTTAGATTTAAAATTCTTCTTTCTGTTATTGCCTTTTTCAATTGCAGCCTACGCTTGGATTAATTCTGTTGAATCAATGCAATTTGTGTTTTACGTAGCATTTTTCAAATCCTGTATCGGGGTTTCTATTTTGAATATTTTTAGCATTCTTTATTTTCCGAAATTCAGAAAGTGGACTTTATTTACATCAGTCTTATTATTGACTTTTACCGTATTCTTTTTATTATTAAACAAGAATATTTTACCAAGTAATTCAGTATTAAACCATTTTAAAGTTAAGTCTGTAGATGACCATCTTTTTATACAAATCAATACTGTATTGCGTTTGGTGAGGTTTTCATTTCTTTTTTTGGTGTCAGCGCATATGGTTTTTTTCTGGTACGTTATTTATACCAAATACCAACTTAATAATATTTATTACGTAAAAATTAAGCAATGGACCAATTTGATTTTCTTGTCAACGGTTCTAATTATACTAGGTAATATTGCTATTGGATTTACAGAAAATCGTTCTTTTTGGGTGAATATTTTAGCTTTATTTGTCGGCTTTAGTAATATATTATTGGTGTTAAAACGCCCCAATTTTTTAAATACAGCTGCTAAAAAAATTGCATTTGGACACAAGTTTAATTTAGATCAAGAAGCTGAAATTGACGAAATCGTATTTTTAAAATATTTTTTAGAGCAAAAATATTTCACCAACAAAGAGGCATCATTGGACGGACTTGCCAATCAGCTCAAGGTAAGTTCCCAGCACCTGTCTCAGTTTATTCAAAAAAAGTATGCGATGTCCTTTAGCGACTTGGTCAATAAAAATAGGGTCAACTACTTTTTCGAGATTGTTCAAGACCCGGCTTACCAGAATTTCACGATCGACGCCTTAGCTAGGGAAGTTGGTTTTAGTTCGAGACAACATCTTAATAAGCCCTTTAAAAAGTTCCATGGTGGAAATCCATCCGACCTGATTGACGCTACAATTGCATCCTAAGTCTCCATTTTTCGGCTGCTTACAGGGTTGTAAATCTGTTTTCCGCATCAGTTATAGGCGATCTGAACGGTCTAAATTCAATGAATATTAGTAATATCTAAATAATATTTAGATTATAAACTAATGATTATCAGTGAATCATATTTCTTTACACCGAATTTTCTCTATTTGCTCCCCTTTTTTGGATAGCCCTCTCCCTAGTTGGATATTGTAGACTGTTATATAATAATCTACTTGTATGAAAAAAAAGAAATTAGACATTTTTAACCTGTTTTACAGCGGTGCGGCTGTGGTTATCTTAATTGGTGTAATTGCCAAATTATTGGAGTGGCCTGCTCAAGATTTATTGATCACTGGGGGTTTAGCAATCGAAGCAGTGGTTTTTGGTGTTTCGGCCATTAAGTATGTAGAAGTGGAAGAAAAACAAGAAGTGGCTACTGAAGCTACCCTTGCAAAAGTGGCGGACGGCTTGGGCAACCTTGCATCCAATGCTGCTGGCGTGGGTGGGAGCGGATCAGGTGATACTTTTGTGAATATCCAAACGGGTACTGCTGACACAGCGATTCCTGCTGCACCAAGTTCTGGTAACAGTTTGAAAATTGCGTCTACCTCTTATCCTGAAACTACTACTAAACTTGCAATTGATATACAAGCTCCTGCTACACCTATTGTAACGACTCAAATATTGGAGGAACCAACTAAGGCGGCTCCGGCTCCTGTATATATGAATACACCATCCCCTACAAATGCGATGAGTGCGTCAAATACCTTATGGCAGCTTGAGCAATTAGATATATTAAGTTTATCTAAAGATTTATTTTACCAACCTGATTGGAATAGATTGTCTACAGAAGAGTACAATCACCTAAGCAGTTTGTTTAAGACCTTGTTTAATAAAAAGGTGCCAACAAAAGAATCGCTTCCTTTCTTGGCTCAATTCCCTGTAAAAATACCTGTTCCTGAAATTGCAGAATTGGATTTGGTTGGACCTTCAATCTTGGAAGTGCATGACGTAGAATTGATTTGTAAGGCATTCGAAGTTATCAAAGTGACGAACTTATTTGAGCATTTCATTTTAGAGTTGGTTGGACCAGATATCATGATTAGAGCTAAGCAATCTAAAGAGACGATCATCTTTGGTGGTGAAGACGAAGCGGTGTTAGCACATTGTCAAGCTTTCTATAAAAATGAATTAATTGTTAGTCCTAATGTTGATTGTTTAAAAGCAATCATTAAATTAAAAGATCAGTTCTTGATTGACTATTTAATTCAGAAAGTGAATATCAAAAATGAAGCTGAATTTATTTCTTTATCTGAAACACTTGCTACTAAGCAGGATGAGACTAAAAAGAAGTTATTTAATAAGTTTAAGAAGATTAAGTATAACACGCAAAACGATGCTGGTTATGTGTATTTAAAAACTTTGACTAAGTTGGCGGCAACATTTACAGATCAAACCATCGCGCAAGATTTATTGAATACCGTTGTTGAGATTCAGGTGAATGATACCTTGACAATCACATTTGCTGATGTGGTGAATAGCTATGCTGATACCATTTACTTTGGGCCTAAGAATGAATATAGTGTTGTCTTAAAAGATATTTTCTTAAATGGAGAGTTGGACAACATGAGTTACTTCACCAATTTAATTGAAAAACTAGCAACCGATGGCATTGCGAATAAATCTAAATTATTAGAATTATTCAATCTAAAAGAGCAAGATTCTAAAAAAGAAGTGTTCAATAAATTGAATTATCATTTAGCAAAAACAAATACAGTTGCAGGTGGTGCTCAATTGGCATTCATCTTATTATACAAGCAGTACAGTTAATTTATAAATTCTAGTATATGGCCGAAGGACACGTAGACGTCAAAAGATACCAGATTATAAGTCTTTTGTACATCGTATTTATTTGCTTCTCTGTAATTAATATCAAGATATCGGTACTAGATTCTAATATCTATACTATTAAGTCTTTGCAATCTCTTGAAAAAGAAGAATTGAAAAAAGTAGCTATAAGTAACAAAATTATTACAGATAATTTACCGATCATTAACAAAAGCCCAAAAGCAGTAAGCTATTTAAAAATCAGATCTAGATTGACCAAAAGCTATGATGTGGTAAATAGTGTAATCCAGCACGTTGATAGTGAATTTGTAAAAGAAAAGACAGATATTTTTAAGCAATTCAATAGTAGAAACCTGATTGAGAAGATTTTAAAAAGCGAAAAAGGGGTAGGATTATTGGATAAAGATTTATTTGAATTATCAGATTTTATTAAAAAGGCACCATTTAAGTTAGAGTCTTCATTGGATGAGATTATTCCTTTAAAAAGAACTGTTACAACCATCAAAGGCAAGGAAGAAGATTGGCAGTACTATTTGTTTATGCATAAGCCAACTGCGATTAGCTACATGCAATTAGAGCGTATTAAATTATTGATTACTAAAACGCAGCTTTTATACCAAGAAGCTGCATTGGCTGAAATTGGTTATTTACCTACTTATTTTTCTCAGTTTAATCCAAAGTTATATGTCCTTAAGGCATCTGTAAAAGAATATAAGGAAGAAGACATCATTAAGCCGGGACAAAAAGTAGTGAATATCACTGATGAAGTATATGATGAATTATTCAAGAAAATATTAAATTCTCTACAAACAGAAAACATCTTTGTTGGTTTAAATAATACCTTATTGCGAGATTTTGATTTCATGATGGGTACTGATTTTGATGTTGATATTTCTCCTAAGGTCAATCTGGTGAAAGGGGATAAAAACTATAAAGTTATATTCAATAAAACCGGGGAGTATTTACTTCGTTTTTATGATTTAAGAAGTGCCAATAAGAAAGTACTTTTTGAGAAGCGTATTATGGTTAATCCAATACCTGATCCAGTAGTGAGAGTTAAAGGAGATAATTTAAGTAGTTATACTATTAGTGTAAAGGATTTACTTTCTTCTGAAAGATTAGAAGCAAAATTAGAGATTAATAATTTGAACTTTTTCCCTGGCCGTATCAATAGCTTCAAAGTTATTAGAATACACAATGGCAAAGAGGAAGAGTCAGTTAGTAATTATGGTGAGCTGTTTCAGTCACCAACACAAAAAGTTTTAGGGGCATTAAAAAAGAATGACTTGTTAATTTTCGACAATGTCAATATATCCTTAATTGACGGCTCTACGAGAACTTCAGCGCCTATTATTTATAAAATTATTGATTAATGAAAAGGATTTTTGGGGTTTGTATTTTAGTTTGTTCGTCATTTTTTGTTGTGAATGCCCAAGATACATTAGCGGGTAATTACGATAAATTAACAATCGCTACAGGTAAGCATGTGATCAAAGATGTCGTTACTGTTACTGGCAAATTGGTTATTGAATCTGGTGCCATGATTGAATTCATTGAGCCAGGTGTACTTGTTTGCGAAAGTGGGGTCGACATGGTGGGCCGTAATCTTGACATTGTCCTTTCGGGTAAAAGTAAAAAAGAAGGAGTTGGACTTATAATCAAAAATGTGGATGCCAATCCGATAAACATTAGCAATGTTGTTTTCTCAGGATTGCAATTGCCTATTTTCTTCGACTTTGGATGGAAGCGTTCAAGTGTGAATATTAGTGATAACCAATTTATAAATAATACTGGAAAGATTTCTGTAATCCAGGTGTTGAATCCTCCATTCAACTTCAATCAATCTGATGATTTTATTAGTTTCAGAATTTCACATAATTTATTCACAGGTAACAATGCCGCTTTATATTTTGAAGACTTAAAAAGTGACCATGTAAAATATGAAATCAGCAACAATGCTTTTGTGAACAATGCTGTTTATGGGTTCAAGAATTACAATATTTCTACCAATTTAATATATGGTAGAGTAGACCAGCTCTTCTCTAAACATAGTGCTAAACTAACCGGTAATTCATTTGTATCTAATTATCTAATTGATAACTTGAGTGACACCATAGTTCATGTTGCTAATTTTGGAGTATACGGTACAGATAAAACGTTTGATTTGTCCAATAACTACTGGGGTGCAAATTCCAAGGAGGGCATTTTTAAAGGCATCTACGACCAGACTTTAAACTACAATTCCCCGAAAATAAATATCGAGCCATTTTTAAATGCGCCAGATGCAAAATCTCCTGCACATGTTTTTTCAATCATGAATGGAGAGACGGATGTAGAAATACCAGATACTGCGATCGTCAAGGAGAGCTATAAATCTTTTAAGTTGTTATCTAATAACAAACTTGATTTTAACAAACTTACATTAGGTTATAGTTACTTTAAAGATGATAGCACTTTAAAAAGAACGGATACCACTTTAACATTTTCAATCCAAGCTGTAAATGATCTTTCCAATAAAATCACCATTACAAAGGCGACAAATGCTCCAAAGAAAACTGGATATTACAATTTAGCTGGTATCGTTGATGTGAATGGCAAAACCACACCTGAGATTAAAGTTGGGTATGCTAATTATTTAAAAGACCTACGACGTAGAAAATTATTGGCTGATTTGATTAAAGAGAAGAAATCAGAAGATAGCTTAAAGACACCTCCAAGAGAGATGGATTCTCTTAAGAACATTTTCCAAAAAATAGAAGCGCCACTAAAGAGTAAAATTGAGGTTGGATTGCTAAGTGGGGGTGCGATATTCACTGGTACAATTAGTAACAAGAATTTATTAAGTAATGACATCAATTTGTATAATGCATTACAAGTTAATTATACCATTTATTCAAATCTGAGTGCCTCTTTAACCGTGGCCAGCTTTAAGCTAAGTAACTCTGATTATTTATCTAGCAACAACGAACAGATTGCACGTGGTATGAAATTTAGTACTTCAATGTTGAGTATATCGCCATCTGTACAATATGATTTTGTTGACAATAGATTGTATTCAAAAGCTCGAAAAATTAGACCATCCATTGGATTTGGTCTAGACGTAGCTATGTTTAATCCAACAGGTATTTACAAAGGGAAAGAATTTAATTTACAACCCTTAGGTACTGGTGGACAATTTATTGACAGCGCAGGTAAGCCTTACTCTTTAATGGCATTAGGCTATTTCTTACATTTTAAAGTAAAATACCAATTGTCTAGATTTAATAGTGTTGGAATTCATTTTGCATTCCATAAGAGTATGTCCGATTATTTAGATGATGTTGGTCCTGATCCTTATCCTAATGCAATAGAATTGTTAGAGAATACCAAGACTGACGCAGCTGCAGCAGTTTATTTTTCAAACCCAACTTCAAGAACTGTAACCAAAGGTCAATTGCGAAATAGTCCAACTAAACCTTCCGATGGCTGGGTCAATTTCGGTGTTTTCTTTTCTAGAAGATTGTTTAAATAGTAATGTAATAATATGAAATCGTTTATTTCTTTAAATAAGGTAACCTTGCTTAAATCTATTGGTCTTTTTTTGATCTTAGGCTTTTTAATTTCTTGTACTAAGGAAGAACTAGCAAGTGATATAGATTTTCAAAGACATTTAGTAGGCGGTACAGGTAGTTTTCAGAATACATTTAAAATTTGGAAATTAGATTCTATATCGGTTGATGGTAAAGCCTTTGTATTGACTACAAACCAAAAAAAGTACACAAAGAAATTTTATCATAGTGGGGCATATATTGATAGTGATGGTTTTGCAGGAACTTGGGAAATTGCCGAGATAAATGCCTTGAGTCACATCACTGCTGGCACATTGCCTACGACTAAGCTGACAAGTAAGTATGAAATAGTAGAAGTCAACTCTGCTCAATTGATTTTAAAATTATTGAACACGACTTCTAAATATGAATATTTCTTTATAATCTCTAATTAATAGAATTTAGTCGACTTAATGTAATAATTTTGTATTGTAAGAGCTTATCTTTATGGAAATCATTAATAAAATATATTTCGCGATATTCGTCTTCTCACTCATCGTGTTGGCGGATTTAATGGTTAAATTCAAGCGCCCAATCATTTTAAAGTTTTATCTGTGTTTAATGACGCTATTTTCCGGACTGAAAGCTTTAATTTTTACGATTGATTTGCCATCCAATTATTTTCTATTCGCAACTTCTTTGTTTAAGGGTTTGATTTCCTTCAGTATTATTAACGTTTTCACCATTTTATATATCCCGAAGTTCCAAAAATGGGTGAATGTTATTGGTGTATTTTATGTACTCTATGAAGTTTTATTATTTAATTATATTGTTAGTAACCCAGTATTATTTGATAAACAAGAACATAGAGCATTAATGATGTTAATGATGACAAAAATTACTTTCCCGCTATATTTAAATATTTATAGAATTTTAATCACATTTGCTTTCTTGGCAGCTATGGTGTACACTACAACTTGGGTGATTTTCAAACAACAATATCAGAATATTTATTTTGATAAGATTAAAATTTGGTCAAAATTGCTCATATTTTTCACACTAATTACAACAATTGTTTTTGCCCCTTTGTCATTTTTTAAATTACCAGAATTATTTTCGTATTTATTTTCTATATCTGCTTTTCTTATCATTCTATTTTTTGTTTTTTATAGACCAGCTTTTTTAAATCGATCTGCCTTGAAAATTTCTTTCGGAGCAAGCTTTAACAGAGATACCGAATACGCCATTAGTGAACTCGAGTTTATCAATGAATTTTACACGAAACTATATTTTGTTCAAAACGATGCTTCTTTAGAGAATTTAGCCAAGCTTTTGAATATCAGTAGCAATGATTTATATAAATTCATCTACTATAAATATTCGATGACATTCAATGACTTGGTCAATAAAAACAGAGTCGATTATTTCATTGACATCATACATAACCCCAAATACCTCAATTTTACGATTGACGCATTGGCTAAAGAAGCCGGATTTTCCTCAAGGCAACATTTGTATAAGCCATTTAAGAAATTTCATGGTGGTAATCCCTCCGATATTATGGATGCGATTGCGGTTTAGTTTTTACCCCAATAGATTAAGCATATCCGCGCCTTTTCAGGCGCTTGTTTTATGCTTAAAATGCCTCATATATGTGCTAATTTGAGTATCAAATATGCATTTACATAATGTAAAAATCATTGATTATCAATGTTTCACATTCTTATTCACCATTATTTCTTGTGTTTCTGTTACAATTTGAATTTCCTGTTAAATGGTGCAATATTGCAGCCTAATTTGAACGATCCATTATGCAACTATTTTACACATTGAGATTCTTTTTAATAAAGAAGTTTGGCAAGAAAGACCAAAGGATTAAAGTACTTTTTGACCATCATTTTTTTATCAATAAGTACTATTTACATAAATCAGCTACTGCAGATAACCTTTCTCATATATTGAATATTCCTAATACAGAATTGGAGCAATTGTCTTATACCCATTATACTATGGGTTTTGAGACCCTAAGAGATATGTATCGTTTCCAACATTTTTGGGATGAATTTACCAATCCACTTAATGCGGAACTCCCAATACAGTCAATTATCTCGCTTTGTGGATTTTCATCCAACCAAGAGTTTAACCTGCTTTTGGCCGGACACAAAGAGGCAAGTAAAAACATTCTAAAACGCAGTTTCTCATAATTGTCAAGTTTACAATCATATATCATTACAGAATTATAAAGATTTACATATGTTCAAGCAATTTCATTTAGGTTTATTAATTTGTTTTATCGCTTTTAGCAATTTTGCTTCAGCTCAGCTGACACCTGATGGTATCCTATTTCAAGCTGTAGCAAGAGATGCCAATGGCAATGCTGCAGCCACAAGAAATATCTATGCAAAAGTTGCAATATTAAAAGGAAGTGCTTCGGGTACGGTGGCTTATGCTGAATCCTTTAAAGTTGTTTCTTCAAATGACGGCATATTTACTTTAGTGATTGGTAAAGGAACAAGAACTGCTGGAGCAACTGGATTACCAGCAATTGATTGGGATGCAGATTATTATTTTGTAAATATCAAAATTGCGATTGAGCCGACTATTCCTACACCAGGATGGACTCCTGATGCAGAATATCAAGATATGGGTACCTCTCAGTTATGGAGTGTGCCTTATGCACTTTTTGCTTCTAGATCTCAAATTGCAGATTCTGCAATGTCTATAAGCACCATTGTTCCAGGATCTAAGGGTGGAACTGGTATCAACAATGACGGTAAAACAATTACACTTGCACAGAATTTAAATTTTAAGGGGGTTGGGGATATCAGTATTACAACGACAGGTGCAAGTAATATCAGTTTGCCTTTAACAGGCTTGCTAGCGAATACGCAATATGTTTCTGATAGATTTGCAACTGATACAGTTTCTTTATCCAATCGCATTAACGCTATAAACCTCTCCGCAACCAATACCACTGCTTTAAAGTTAAATATTTCTGATACGGCTTCCATGTTGAATCCCTATTTGAGAAAATTAGATACGGCAAGTTTATCTAACCGAATTAATATAAAATTAGATTCTGCTCAAATTCCTGGTATCATAGCACCTTATTTAGTGGCAATAGCTGGAGTTAAATATGCGGATACTGCAGCAATGTTATTGCCTTATGCTATCAGGTCTAACACGATCAATGCAATCAATACAAAAGTAAATATTGCGGATACTGCCTTGATGTTGAGCAACCGATTCGCAAGGGATACAGCTTCCTTATCTAGTCGTATTGATTTTAATGCATTGTCTATCATTGATAGTGCTACTGCATTAAATGTAAGAAAAGTAAATATTGCAGATACAGCAAGTATGTTATTGCCCTATGCGATTCGTTCAAATACGGAAGCAAGTATTGATGCTGAAAAACTTAGAGCCACATCAGCAGAAGATTTAAAAGTGAATATTGCAGACACAACTGCTATGTTGTCTAGCTTTTATAATAAAACAGCTGCCGATGCAAGACTAAATCTTAAAAATAATGTAACAGATACAGCAAGTATGTTATTGCCTTATGCAATACGTTCTAACACAGAAGCGAGTATCAATGCAGAAAAAACAAGAGCGATTGCAGCAGAAAATTTAAGAGTTAAATATACAGATACTGCTTCGATGCTTTCGACTTATGCAATACGTGCAAATACAGAAGCGAGCATTGATACAAAAGTAAATACTACTGATACAGCCGGGATGCTGTTGCCTTATGCAATACGATCCAATACAGAAGCGAGTATTGATACAAAAGTAAACATTACTGATACGACTGGAATGCTATTGCCTTATGCCATTCGTTCGAATACTGAAACCAGTATCAATGCAGAAAAAACAAGAGCGATTGCCGCAGAAAATTTAAGAGTAAAATATACGGATACCGCTACGATGCTTTCGACTTATGCGATTCGTTCGAATACTGAAACCAGTATCAATGCAGAGAAAACAAGAGCCATTGCTGCAGAAAACCTTAAAGTGAATATTGCAGATACGGCTGGGATGTTATTGCCTTATGCGATTCGTTCAAATACCGAAGCAAGTATAGATTTGAAAGTGAATATAGCAGATACTGCTTCTATGTTATCTAGCTATTACAATAAAACGGGTACGGATGCTAGATTAAATCTTAAAACAAATAATTCAGATACCTCAGCAATGTTATTGCCTTATGCGATTCGATCGAATACAATTGCAAGTATCAATGCAGAAAAAACAAGAGCCATTGCTGCAGAAAATCTTAAGGTCAATATTACAGATACCGCTGGAATGTTATTGCCTTATGCAATTCGTTCTAACACAGAAGCAAGTGTAGATTTGAAAGTGAATATAGCAGACACTGCTTCTATGTTATCTAGCTATTACAATAAAACGGGTACGGATGCTAGATTAAATCTTAAAACAAATATTACAGATACCTCAGCAATGTTATTGCCTTATGCAATACGTTCAAATACAGTGGCTAGTATCAATGCAGAAAAAACAAGAGCCATTGCTGCAGAAAATTTAAAAGTCAATATTTCAGATACTACAGTGATGTTATCGCCATATGCAATTCGTTCGAATACCGAAGCGAGTATTGATACAAAAGTAAATATTGCGGATACCGTAGCTATGTTATCGCCTTATGCGATTCGTTCGAATACCGAAGCGAGCATTGACACCAAAGTCAATATTGCGGATACAGCTGGGATGTTATTGCCTTATGCAATTCGTTCGAATACCGAAGCGAGTATCAATGCAGAAAAGACCAGAGCGATTGCAGCAGAGAATTTAAGAGTAAAGTATACAGACTCTGCATCCATGTTATTGCCTTATGCAATTCGTTCGAATACCGAAGCGAGTATCAATACAAAAGTAAACATCTCGGATACTGTGGCTATGTTATCGCCTTATGCGATTCGTTCGAATACCGAAGCGAGCATAGATACTAAAGTCAATATTACGGATACTGTTGCGATGTTATCGCCTTATGCAATTCGTTCGAATACCGAAGCGAGTATCAATGCAGAAAAGACCAGAGCAATTGCTGCAGAGAATTTAAGAGTAAAGTATACAGACTCTGCATCCATGTTATTGCCTTATGCAATACGTTTGAACACCGAAGCGAGTATCAATACAAAAGTAAATATTGCCGATACTGCTTTGATGCTATTGCCTTACGCAATACGTTCTAATACAATTGCCTCTTTAGATTTAAAAGCACCATTGGCATCTCCTTCATTAACGGGAACACCAACTGCCCCAACTGCATCTGCCGGAAATAGTTCTACTCAAATTGCTACAACTGCATTTGTTGCAGCAACTATTACAAATAATAGTACACCTGATGCAACGACTACTACAAAAGGTAAAATACAATTATCCAATGATTTAGGTGGAACTGCCGATGCCCCAACAGTAAACAGTGTAGGTGGATCAAGTTCATCAACAATACGAACAGCAGAAATTTTAGCCAATGCCGCTACTGCAAACAATACGCCAAATACAATTGTAAAAAGAGATGGTAGTGGTGATTTCACTGCAGGAACAATTACTGCTAATTTAGTAGGAACAGCTACAAATGTTACAGGCATTGTAACGGGAGTCAATGGAGGTACCGGAATTAACAATATTGGAAAGACAATTACTTTAGGGGGTAATATAAATACGGGTGCGGCTTTAACCACAACCGGAACAACTGGAGGAGGGAATGCAGCAGACATCACTTTAAAAACAACTGCTGCTACAGAATTAATTTTACCAACTACAGGTACATTGGCTACTTTGGCTGGTACTGAACAATTATCCAATAAAACGATCAATGGAATTACGCCAACTACTACAGCTAACGGATTTACATTAGCAGGTGGAACTGTTTCAAAAACATTAACAGTGAATAACAATGCGACTGTTAGTGGAACAAACACCGGTGATCAAACTATTTCTTTAACTGGAGATGTAACAGGAACTGGAACAGGTACTTTCTCTACCACCCTTACCAATAGCGGCGTGACAGCTGGATCTTATGGATCTGCTACTTTAGTGCCTACGATAACAGTGGATGCTAAAGGGCGTGTAACCAATGTGGCCAATACCACTATTTCAGGTGTTTCACCAGTGGGCTCTGCATTAGCTAGTGGAAAAATTATTGTAGGAAATGCATTGGGTGTGGCATCTGTTGTAGATATGAGTGGCGATGTCACTATTGATAATGTAGGTGTAACGACTATAGGGAATGATAAAATCACCACTAGTAAAATTGTAAATTCAAATATAACTTATAGTAAAATACAGAATGTAACGACCGGAAAAATATTAGGAAGAACTTCTGTCGGAAATGGTATTGTAGAGGAAATTGCAACAACGGGAACAGGTGATGTTGTAAGAGCAATTAGCCCAACATTTACAGGAGCACCTCAAGTACCAACACCCATTGTAAGTTCAAATAACCAAACAGTTGCAAATACAGAATTTGTAACAAGAGCAATAGGTAATATCTCTGCAAGTTCGGTTTCGGGGGTTCTACCAGGATCCAATGGAGGTACTGGTATCGACAACACAGGTAAGACCATTACATTGGGCGGCAATTTTGCAACGAGTGGTGCTAATAGTTTAATTTTTACAACAACAGGTGGAACGAATGTGACTGTTCCAACAAGTGGAACATTGGCAACCGTTGCTCAGTTAGATGCTATTCGTGGTGGAACTTTTTCTGGTGGACAAATTACAGGAATTGTTGCTGGTGCAAATGGAGGAACGGGAATCGATAACACAGGAAAAACCATTACACTTGGTGGCAATATGCTGACTGGTGCTGATTTTACTACCAAAGGCACTTTGGGGGACAATAGCAATGCAGCTTCTGTTACTTTAAAAACAACTGCAGTTACTGAATTGACCTTGCCAACTTCTGGCACTTTGGCTACTTTAAATGGTACAGAAACCTTTACCAATAAAACCATTACTGCAGCTACCAATACCATTTCTGGTTTGACGAATTCAAATTTATCAGGTACTGCTGGAATTACTGATGCGAATTTAGCAACTATTTCTACCACAGGAAAAGTAGCTAACACTGCAACTACAGCGACCAATGTAAATACATTAAATGCGATCGTAGCAAGAGACGGTTCTGGTAATTTTGTTGCAGGAACGATTACAGCAGCTTTAGCCGGTAATGCAGCTACTGCTACTAAACTAGCAAGTACTCAAACTATTTATGGAAATAGTTTTGATGGTTCTGCAAGTTTAAGCCAAGTAATAGCACCTACTTATGGTGGAACGGGGAATGCTTTTACAAAATTCACAGGGGCTACTAGTTCAGAAAAAACGTATACTTTACCTGATGCCAATACTACCATTTTAACAACAGATGCATTGGTTACACCTGCACAAGGTGGAACAGGTGTAGCAGTTGCTGCGGCGAATACTATTTTCGCTGGTCCTGTATCTGGTATTGACGCTGCTCCTGCTTTTAGAGCATTAACTGGTGCAGATTTGCCAGCAGGAAGTGGTTTGTATATTGCCAATAGTACAACACAACAAACGAATTCAAATTTTAATATTAGTGGAGCAGGTATTATAGCTGGAAATTTAACTGCAGGATCCATCATTAAAAAAGATGGTACTTCGGCACAATTTTTAAAAGCAGATGGATCTGTTGATACCAGAAGTTTTGCTACACTAACTGGTTCAGAAAGCTTGACAAATAAATCGGTCAATGGTGTTACACCAACTGCTGTGACAACTGGATTTACATTGGCTGGTGGTTTGACAAACAATAAAATATTAACGGTAGCTTCGGATGCCAATGTTGCAGGAACGAATACGGGTGATGTTGCATTGACTGGCCAAGATTATCTTTCTATTTCAAATCAAACCATTACTGCTGCTCCTGTAAATTTAGCTGGTGCCAACGCAACTGGTATTTTAGCAGCAGCAAGATTCCCTGCATTGACAGGTGATATCACAAATAGTGCAGGTGCTGTAGCAACAACTATCAGTGCAAATGCGGTTACCAATACAAAGATCGCGGACAATGCAGTCACATCCACTAAAGTCGCAGACAATGCCATTAGCTCGGCAAAAATTGCAACTTCTGCAGTGACTTTAGATAAAATCGCATCCATTTCGGTACAAAAATTATTAGGTAATAAATCTGCTTCTGCAGCAGGTGCTCCAGGTGAAATTTCAATCGGGACTGGTTTAGCATTAGATGCAACAACTGGTATTTTATCCGCCAGTGGATCTGGTGGTACTGTAACAGGAACTGGAACTGCAGGACAACTGCCTTACTGGTCTACTGCTAGTGGCTTAGCGAGTAATCCTAATTTTACTTGGGATAATACCAATAAAATTGCAAAAATCGGGGAAGGGGTGAATCATATAAATGTAGATGCTTATACAAATAGTTTGATGTCAAGTATGCCAGCGTTTAGTGTGATAGGAAGCCTTAACTCGTCAACAGAACAAACTTTATTAAGATTAAAAAGAGGGCATAATCACGGTAGTTCCTATGCGGGCCAATTAGATTTTGTATCTACTGGAGGTGCAAGTAATTTAATGCGTGTAGACTTAAGATTAAATAATGCGAGTAATGACAATTACTACAATTTCATCACCTTAGAAAATCAAAATGGCAATCTAGGTATTAATAACATTGCTCCTACAGAAAAATTAGATGTTACAGGAAATATTCGTTTTAGTGGTGCACTAAAACCAAATAATCTCCCAGGAACTGCAGGACAATATTTAACAAGTCAGGGCGGATCTACTGCTCCAACATGGACCACGTTTAATGGCGTTACATCTATTGGATCTATTGCTTCAACTGCTACTGCTAATGGTGCAACAATTACATCTGGAGTTTTAAACTTAACTCCTGCTGATGCAACTATAGGTGGTGTATTAACCAATGGTGCACAATCAATTGGAGGTAATAAAAGATTTTTTGGATTGGTCACATTGAATGATAATTTACAAGTTAATTTTTCAGGATCGGCAGGTGCTGGTATTGTATTTACAGGCGATGGAGATATGGTTGACAAAAATGATGGATATGGTACTATGCGTTTTACAAATGGTATTAAAATAAATAACGGCAATGGAAGTGCAGGTACAACAACGAATATTACGTTGACAGGATCTGGGAATATCACCGCAGCAGGAACAATAGAGTCAGCTGAATTGAAATTAACAGGAGGTACGCCTGGATTGGGAAAAGTACTTACTTCTGACGCAAATGGTCTAGCATCTTGGACTACACCATCCACTGGTATTGGGGGTTCTGGTACTGCAAGTTATATTCCTAAATTCAATGCAGCTACAACAGTATTAGGGAATAGTAATTTATATGATGATGGTACAAGTTTATTCGTTAATTCAACCACAGGGTCTGGCGGGAATAAATTAGTGGTGAATTCTGGAGCAAGATTATTGCCAACGTCTACTGCAGGCGCAACTACACAAACTGGTGGTGCGTTTAGAATTAGCAATACAAGTAATGATGTAATGGATATGGGAGCTGGAGTCAATAATGGCTGGATCCAAGTTACAGATAAATTAAATTTAGCTTCTTCATACTCCTTACAATTAAATCCCAATGGGGGTAATGTTGGAATTGGTTTAACCACTGCGCCAACAAGTAAACTACATGTAAATGGAGATATAGCAGCAACTACTTTCAATAATTTAGTAGTTAAAGCAAACGGAACCAATGTGGTATTAGGAACTGGTAATGTGTTAACTAGTTTAACCTCTGGTACAAACAACGTTGCAGTTGGTCAATATGCGTTAAATTTTTTAGATGCAGGATCAGAGAATTTAGGACTTGGATTTAAAGCAATGTACAATACAAGAGGAAGTAATAACGTAGCGCTTGGACATAATACACTTTGGACAAATAATACAGGAAATAACAATACTGCAATCGGACATACGGCTGGTTATGCAAATACAGGATCTAATAATACCTTTTTAGGCTATAATGCAAATTCATCTGGTTCAATTACCAATGCAACTGCAATAGGTAATGGAGCTACAGTTACTGTAGACAATACAATTCAATTAGGTAATGTATCAGTAGTAAATGTTAAAACATCTGGTACTATTACTGCAGGGGATGTGACTTATCCTAAGTTACATAATAGTATAGCCAATCAAGTATTATCAATTAATGCTTCAGGAGTTGCTTCATGGGGTAATGCAAGTGCTGCTACATTGACTGGTGGTACAGCAGGATCTATGCCTTATCAATCAAGTACGAGTATAACTTCTTTCACAGCTGCGGGTACAAGTGGACAGATATTAAGTTCAACAGGAACGACTGCTCCAGCATGGATTTCAACCTTACCAATTGCAAATGGTGGTACAGGGTCTGCTACTCAAAACTTTGTAGACTTAACCACTGCGCAAACAATTGCAGGTAGTAAAACTTTTTCAAGTGATATCTTAATGGGTTCTGCAAGAATTGGCTTGGGTGGAGGCACTGGCGGATCTGGTGGTAGAAATATTGCAATGGGTATAAGTGCATTAGCCGCAAATACGAGTGGTCAATGGAATGTTGCATTAGGCGCTTATAATTTACAAGCAAGTGTTACCGCATCTAATAACGTGGCAGTGGGTAATGAAGTAATGGGGATTAGTGCACCTGGTAATGACAATACGGGAGTTGGTAATAGAGCATTATATTACAATACAGGTGCAAATAATACTGCTATTGGAAGTGGTACATTAAATTCAAATACAAGTGGAGCTGGTAACACTGCTCTGGGGGCATCTTCCGGTGCTATCATTACTACAGGTACTAATAACACATTTATCGGTAAAGATGCAAATGCGAATCTTTTATCAAGAACCAATGCAACAGCTTTAGGTTTTGGTGCAATTGTGACATCTGATAATGCAATACAATTAGGTAATTCAGCAGTTACTGAAGTAAAGACAAGCGGCGCATTTAATGCACCAGTATATTCTTCAACACCTATTGCATTAACTGCAGGTGCAACGATTACTTGGACGCCGTTATCTGGATTAAATGCAAGTGTCACTTTAGGTGCGAATAGTACTTTGGCATTTGGAGCGACACCTCCAGTGGGATCTAGCGGTACTTTAGTTGTAACACAACCTGCTTCTGGT
Organism: Sediminibacterium ginsengisoli; assembly: GCA_943324415.2. Classification (GTDB taxonomy): domain Bacteria; phylum Bacteroidota; class Bacteroidia; order Chitinophagales; family Chitinophagaceae; genus Sediminibacterium; species Sediminibacterium ginsengisoli_C. Next base: position 21,772 of record CALPLN020000004.1, read on the forward strand.
GGCCCATATACATTAGCATTACCAACTGCGGGTACACATAAAGTGTTGGGATCTTCATTAGGAATAAATTTATCGACTGCGGCAAATGCAAAAGACATTGTAAGTTTCTATTACGATGGTACCAATTATTATTGGAATGTTGGATTAGGATACGGCGTTGCACAAAGTTTTTCTGCAAGTTCAATAGCAGGAGGTAGTGCTGGTAAAGTTTTATATCAGTCTGCTACAGGAACAACTGCATTTACAGAAGTTGGAACTGCAGGACAAATTTTAACATCAACTGGAACAACTGCTCCAGCATGGGTTGCAACATTACCTATTGCAAATGGTGGTACAGGTTCTGCTACTCAAAACTTTATTGACTTAACTGCTGCACAAACCATTGCAGGAGTTAAAACATTTAGTTCTAGCATTATATCTAATTCCGTAACCATTGGAAAAGGTGCTGGACAAGGAAGTGAAAATATTGCGGTCGGAGCTACTGCATTAGGAACAGGTACCGGTGGAAGAAATACAGCAGTTGGTGTTAATGCAATGTCTGGTTTTAGTGGTACAGGTTTTAATAATAACACAAGTGTTGGTTATGCAAATTTATCGGGTTTGACAACCGGCTATGGGAATACCTCAATGGGTGCAGAGGCAATGGCTTCAGTTGGAACGAGTGGTGAAAATACGGCAATTGGAAATCAAACATTAAGATCTGCTACTTCATCATATAATACTGTATTAGGTGCAACTGCTGGTAATGCAATTACAACAGGCTCAGGCAATACTATTATTGGAAGAGGGGCAGATGTAAGTGCTGGAACATTAAGTAATGCTACAGCAATTGGATATGGTGCTGTAACCTCTGCTGATAATACTATGCAATTAGGTAATACTAGTTTAGCCAATGTTAAAACAAGTGGAACTATCACTGCAGGAGCAATCACTTATCCGAATGTTGCGGGAACAAATGGATATGTGTTAACTACCAATGGATCAAATACCGCTTCATGGACTGCCCCTTCTGGTGTTGATTTAACAACGGCTCAAACCATTGGTGGAGTAAAAACTTTTTCTGCAGCTTCAACAGTCGTCAATAATAACCTAACAGTGAATGCAGCAGGCGCATCTGGTCAAGGCATTATTTTGTCAGATGACGGAGATATCGTTGATAACAACGATGGGTCAGCTACTTTTAGATTTACTGCTGGTGTTAAAATAAATAATGGCAATAAAACTGCAGGCACGACTACCGCTATTACGCTAGCGAATAATGGAAATATCACTACTACTGGTAGTTTGACTGCTGCTGGAAATATCAATGCTGCTGGTATTAAACTAACAACGGGTGCGGCGAATGGGTATATATTAACATCTTCAGCAGATGGTACAGCAAGTTGGGCGGCATCTAGTTCAACTATTTCTGGTGGAACGCTTAATGCGCTTCCAAAATATTCATCAGCAACCGCAATTACCCCAAGTGCAATCACTGATGATGGCACAACTGTATCATTAGCAAGTACACGTACTTTGACTGGTGCAAATGCAGCAGTGAATGAAAAAACAGCTGCTTATCAATTGGTGCAAGGTGACAATGGAAAAGTAATTACGATGAATAGTGCTTCTGCAATTACATTAACCATTCCATCAGGTTTGACAGCTGGATTTAACTGTATGATCATTCAATATGGTGCAGGTACAGTGACCATTGCAGGTTCTGGTGTGACTATTGTTAACCGATCAAACTATTCAAAAACCGGAGGACAGTATGCAATAGTAACTATTGTAAGCCCAGTTGCGAATACGTTTATCACAGGTGGAGATATGCAATAATGAAGGGAAAAATGAAATATTATATAGTTGTCTTATTTTGTGTACTTACCTGTGGAATTGCATCTGCACAATTCTTCTCGTCACCTTATCAAGGCACTAATTTTTTGGGTAAAAATTTAAACAATGCTTTGGATTTTGATGGAGTGGATGATTGCGTGATTACTACACTCGATGTAAATTATACTGTATTGCCTATCACCACATGGGAGGCTTGGGTGTATCCTACAGCAAGTGATGGCACTTGGCGAACCATTTTTGGAATAGAGGATGGCGGCTGGGATAGAAATGTTTTTGTGAATGGGGGATATTTTTATGCAGGTTTTGGGAATGGCGGCTGGCAGATTACACCCGTTAATATGAATGAATGGCAACACGTTGCTGTAGTGTACAACGAAGCAAGCGGAAGTATGAAATTTTATAAAAACGGAGTTGCTTTTACGTATTCGACTAGTATAGGTCAACCTGCATCTGCCCAAAAATTTGCTATTGGATCGTCACAGCAAAATGGTCCCAATCAATTTTTTAAAGGAAAAATTTCCGAAGTTCGTGTTTGGAATTTGGAAAGAACTCAGGCACAAATTCAGGCAAGCATGAATACCGAATTAACGGGAGAAGAATCAGGGCTAGTTGCTTATTATCCTTTCAAACAAGGGGTTCCAAATCAATCAAACAATACCACTGTCTTATATGATGAAGTAGGAACCTACAATGGCACCATTACTAATTTTGCCAATTCTGGCAACAATAGCAATTTTACATTTGGCAGAATTCAGTCACGTATTCCTAGTAATAATTTGGTGATGCATATCAATCCAGCATGGAGAAGATCTTATGCAAGTTCAGGGACGACGCTAAATGACTTGACTGAAAATGGGAATAGTATGACCTTATTAAACAGTCCAACATTTGCAACATCCAATGGAGGAGTTATTAGTTTAAATGGAAGTACGCAATCTATCCAATCTGTAAACAATGCACCTATTACTGGAACAAATAAGAGAACCGTCGCTATGTGGATTTATCCCAGATCCATCACTAGTTATACAGGGAATAGTATTTTTTCAACAGGAACCAATGCAAACAATACGGGAATGTATGGCATGTTTGCCAATGGTGACGGCACCAATAATTTAAGTTTTTGGGGGCACTACAGTGATTATTATTCTACAGGTTTACAAATCAAAATGAATGATTGGAATTTTATAGCAACTACTTACAATGGCAATGGTATAATCAAATTACATGTAAACGGAGCCACTGAATCATCTAGCAGGAACGTAAATACGAATGCGACTAAGATCGATTTGTTTTTAAAAACAAATGGAAATTTTGGAGAATTGATGATATACAATCGCGATCTTTCTGCTAGTGATTTAGATTATATATACAATCGAACAAAGAATAAATATACCCCAGATGGTAAAACATCTTTAACTGCTGGCTCAAGTGCATATCAGATAAAACAAGATTATCCTAATTCCACAGATGGATTATATTGGATTAAAAATGTGAATATCAATTCGGGGACACCTTTCCAAATTTATGCAGATATGACCACCGACGGAGGAGGATGGACATTGTTGATGGCCAATGTAGGTAATGCAGGTTGGACTTATGCGAATGCTATTTTAAGAGATCCTACTTTACCTTCTTTAACAACTAATTATTCTATTGTACAATACGGCGATTATATTAAAAAAAGCAGTTCAGGATTTCAATATATGATTGAAGCCGACGCAAGGAATAGATGGGGTGGTATCTGGACAGCCAATGAGGCATATACATTTGCTGCAACTGTCAACACACAAACTAATATTACTAGAAATATAACTTGGGATACATATGCGTATGATTTAACCAATTCTAATTCAATACAGCCTAGAATGCCTTGGCGAACAACTGTCAATTCAGCTTTTTTAACGACGGATAATGGAGAGGGTAATTGGTGGGGAACCTTAGTTACAAATAATGGATATACTACAGCCCCATGGATTGATCTGTCAATGCCAACCCCTTCTAAAATTTATTATTGGGTAAGATAAAATTTATACTATGAAAAAAAGTTTCTGTTTATTGTTGCTTGTATGCTTATCGTTGAATACAATTGCGCAAGTGAATAAGATGTTCTCCAATCAAAATTATACAGTGATAGATTATAATACACTTAATCCAGATGGCTCATCAATAGCGAGAGCCGCATCTAGTTGTAAGTTCATTAAAGATCGTTATCCTGCCTCCATTGACGGTGTTTATTATATTAATTTACCAACTGCTGGCACTAAACAAGTTTATTGTTTAATGGATAATAAATACAATGGAGGGGGATGGATGATGGCTATGAAAGCAACAAGAGGAGCAGCCCCAACATATGCTTCAACCACTTTTAATTTTGATGCCAATTATTGGTACACAGCAAACACGTTAAATCCAAGTGAAACAAATAGAAATGATGGAGATGCCAAATTTGATGTCATGAACTATTATGGTGCTACCGATTTATTGGCATTATGGCCAGATATTGACAATGTGGGTTCAGAAAGCGGAAGCATTGATAACCTCCTCAATTGGAGTTGGGTCCAAAATAGCTTTAACAACGGCACTGCCACTACTTTGATTGCGATGTTCCCTGCATCACCAACTCAAAGCACAAAAGTAACGTCCAATAACAATACAGGAACAATGACTTTTGATGGATTTGGTACCCCATTTAGTAAACAAACTGGCTTTACTTTTTATGGATTTAATTATCTAGGCAATGCTGCGACTAAAGTAAGATGGGGATTTTCATGGAACAATGAAACCGATCAAGGATCCAATGACGTAAGTGGAGGGATAGGTATGGCATCTGGCAGTTATTCTGCAGGAGATAAAGTGACTTGTTGCTCTGCCACTACAGGGATCAATCGAAATGCTAGGGTAGAAGTCTATGTTCGATAGGGCAATTTTGCTTGATTTTAACCTCATTTTACTAGATTTTATCTAAAATAGATTAATTTTTATTTATAGGTATATTATTGATAATCAGTGTTTCATATTTAGTTTCATCAATTTTTCCTAGGTTTCTGCCTCAATTTGTTATTCATATCACAATATTTAAACTTACGTACTTATTCTAATGAGCAATTTTTGCCTCATTTAAATATTAAAAAAAATATTAATTTGAAAAACGGATTAACTATATTATGCCTTTTTTTCTGTTTGAGTTTATCTGCTCAGATTAAGATTAGTTATTCTATTGGTGGAATAGGGGGTAACATGAAAACGACCACTTACAGCAATCCATTGCTGATTTCTGGGGAAAACTGTTTTAATATCTCCAATGCGTTGAACAAATTTTGGGGGAGTAATACGGGTGATTTCTTTATGAACTGTGTGGTTGATGTTGATTTTGTCAAATTCAGCATTAAAATCAACCCAAATCCGGTCATCAACTACGCTACTGTCAAATTTATCAATAAGCTTCAGAATGAGAGCAAGATGAGGTTGACTGTCTTTAGCAATCTTGGCCAGCCGATGAAGGCATTTGATGTCACCCAAGAGCAATTTCTATCTGGGTACAGACTAGATATGTCTAGCCTTCCAAGTGGCTATTATTTTATTCAAATCTCCTCTTCAAGTCTATTGCAGACTTTTAAAATATTGAAAAACTAGTTTCATAACATCATCTATGCTAAAAAATATATTTTTACCACTTTTTTTGATATTGATTTCCATTGGGAACAATGCTTCAGCGCAGGTGACTCCTGATGGTATTTTATTTCAAGCGGTAGCTAGGGATGCCAATGGCAATGCAGCAGCGGGCAGAAATATTTATGCAAAAGTGGCTTTATTAAAAGGTTCAGCAACTGGCACATCCGTGTACAGTGAAACATTTAAAGTGGTTTCGACTGATGATGGTGTTTTTACAATTGTCATAGGAAAAGGTACAAGAATATCTGGAGTTGCTAACTTGACTGCCGTATTATGGAATGAAGATTTATACTTTGTAAATATTCAAATTGCAATTGAACCTTCATTGCCAACCCCAGGATGGATTGCCGATAACAATTATGTAGACATGGGTACTTCTCAATTGTGGACAGTACCCTATGCGCTCTTTGCTTCTAAAGCAACTGTAGCAGATTCCGCTATGTCCATCAGTACCATTGTTCCAGGATCTAAGGGTGGAACCGGTATCAACAATGATGGTAAAACAATTACACTTGCACAGAATTTAAATTTTAAAGGGGTTGGAGACATCACGATTACAACGACAGGGGTTAGTAATATTTCACTTCCTACCACTGGTTTATTAGCGAATACGCAATATGTGTCAGACAGAATAGCTACAGACACTGTTTCATTATCCAATCGTATTAATGCTTTGGGAGTAAGCTCTGGCAATACCTCTGCTTTAAAGCTAAATATTTCTGATACGGCTTCCATGTTGGATCCCTATTTGAGAAAATTAGATACTGCAAGTTTATCTAACCGAATTAATATAAAATTAGATTCTGCTCAAATTCCTGGTATCATTGCACCTTATTTAGTGGCAGTAGCTGGAGTAAAATATGCGGATACTGCAGCAATGTTATTGCCTTATGCTATCAGGTCTAACACGATCAATGCAATCAATACAAAAGTAAATATTGCGGATACTGCTTTGATGTTGAGCAATCGATTCGCAAGGGATACAGCTTCCTTATCTAATAGAATTAATTTAAAAGTAAATATTGCGGATACTGCTTTGATGCTGAGTAGAAGATTTGCAAGAGATACAGCCTCCTTGTCTAATAGGATTAATTTAAAAGTGAATATCGCGGATACGGCATTGATGTTGAGTAGAAGATTTGCAAGAGATACAGCCGCATTATCTAATAGAATTAATTTAAAAACAAATATTGCAGATACGGCCAATATGCTTGCTCCTTATGCAATTAGATCCAATACGGAAGCATCAATCAATGCAGAAAAAAATAGGGCACTAGCTGCGGAAAATTTAAAAGTGAATATTGCGGATACTGCAGCAATGTTATTGCCTTATGCGATTCGTTCAAATACGGAAGCATCAATTGATGCTGAAAAAACAAGGGCTTTAGCTTCCGAAAATTTAAAAGTAAATATTGCTGATACTGCTTTGATGTTGAGTAGAAGATTTGCAAGAGATACAGTGGCACTGTCTAATAGAATCAATTTAAAAGTGAATATTGGGGATACTGCTTTGATGTTGAGTAGAAGATTTGCAAGAGATACAGCGGCATTGTCAAATAGGATTAATTCAAAAGTGAATATTGGGGATACGGCGAATATGTTATTGCCTTATGCAATTAGATCCAACACAGAAGCATCAATTGATGCTGAAAAAACAAGGGCTTTGGCTTCGGAAAATTTAAAAGTGAATATTGCAGATACGTCAGCGATGTTATTGCCTTATGCGATTAGATCCAACACAGTGGCCTCTATCAATTTAAAAACTAACATTTCAGATACAGCCTTGATGTTGAGCAGAAGATTTGCAAGAGATACAGCCGCATTGTCCAATAGAATTAATTTAAAAGTTAATCTAGCCGATACCAGTTTAATGCTTTCCCCCTATGCTATAAAATCAAATACAGTGGCGTCGATAAATGCAGAAAAAGCGAGAGCAGAAGCTGCAGAAGAATTGAAAGTGAATATAGCGGATACCTCAGCGATGTTATTGCCTTATGCGATTAGATCCAACACAGTTGCATCTATCAATTTGAAAACAAATATTTCAGACACGGCATTGATGTTGAGTAGAAGATTTGCAAGAGATACAGTGGCATTGTCCAATAGAATTAATTTAAAAGTCAATATTGCAGATACGTCTGTAATGCTTTCCCCCTATGCTATAAGAACCAATACAGTTGCATCGATAAATGCAGAAAAAGCGAGAGCAGAAGCTGCAGA